>JABHOU010000092.1 GCA_018695085.1 Opitutia bacterium
ATGGAACCTCACTCTTGCCCTCAACTACGGCAGCAGACAGGAAACCTTGAATGCCGTACGAGCTTGTGCCGAAAAAATAGCTTCCGGTAAAGCCTCTCCGGAGGAATTGGATTGGGGCACCTTCTCCTCGCATCTTTACACGGCAGACCTCCCTGATCCCGACTTGATCATACGCACTTCCGGCGAACATCGATTAAGCAACTTCCTTCTTCTTCAAGCGGCCTATGCGGAAATTTACGTAACTCCCGACCCTTGGCCCGAGTTCACTGCCGCCAAGTTTCATCTAGCTTTGCAAGACTACGCCGGTCGAGAACGGCGATACGGCAAGACGGGAGACCAGATCCGCTTAAAATCAACCATATCCGAAACACCTGTAAGCGTATGATTCTCAGAGTATTCTCAACCGTCATCCTGTGGAGCATCGTAATCGGTGGAGTCGTAGGTTTCGGCGAAGTCGGAACCATGTGGATTCTGACTGTTGCGGCCGTTTGCACTCAATTCGAAATCTATGCGATGCTTGGCCGACTCGGATTCGCCGCAAACAGAATTTCCGGATTGGCCACGGGAGCTTTTCTCATTCCGATGGGTTATTACGTAGAAGGGGCCGGAATGGACGCTGTGGCGGTGGGAGCCCTCACTATGTCCGGTGCTGCCGTGCTTTTCCCACAAGCCCAGCGCGGAATGTACGTCAAACGTTTGCTGCCAACTTTCTTCGGTCTGATATACGTGCCCTTTCTGTTGCACTACTTCGTCCGAATTTTGCAGATGTCCGGAGAGACTCCCGAGGGAACAGCCATGAGTTTCGGTTTGTTCTTCTGCTTGTGGTTGCTTGCCGTGGCGAAATTCAGTGACATTGGTGCTCTACTGGTGGGGAAGATGATAGGTCGCACAAAAATGGCGCCTTCAATCAGTCCCGGAAAAACCATCGAAGGACTTATTGGCGGAATTGCGGCGTCTGCGGGAATAGGTGCTCTCCTGCCATGGGTATTACAAAACTATAGACCCGAACTAGTTTCCTTTGATGGAGTGAACTTCGACCCCGGATCAGCTGCGATCCTTGCCTTACCTGTGGCCGTAGCCGCCGTAGTAGGTGACTTGATCGCCTCCGTGCTCAAGCGACTGGCGAACGTCAAGGACTCCGGCGGAGTAATACCCGGAATAGGCGGCATGCTCGATCTTACCGACAGCCTCATCTTGGCCGCACCCACGGGATATTTTCTACTTTTGGCCTTATTGCGGTGAGCGAACCCAAGAAGGTCGTTCTGCTGGGAGCCACCGGTTCCATTGGAAAAAGTGCCTTGCGAGTGCTGAGGGCTCATCCCGATAGGTTGCAATTGGTAGGACTGTCGGCCCACTCGAATGCTGAGGGACTTTTTGCCATTGCCGAAGAGTTCGGAGTCGAGGAACTCTGTCTTTCCGGAAATGCTTCCGAAGTGTCGTCAGCACCGAGTAATGCCACACTGCGCAGGGGCTCTAGTGGTCTGGAAGAGTTGGCCGGCTTGCCCGAAGCCGAAGTCACCTTGGTCGCCGTAGTAGGATCGGCGGGCTTGCTCCCGACTCTGGCTGCCATTCAAGGAGGAAACGACGTTATTCTCGCCAATAAGGAAGCTCTTGTCGTTGGCGGTAAATTCATCATGGAAGCGGCTCGAAAAGCAGGAGTTTGCATTCTACCTGCAGACAGCGAGCACAACGCCGTGTTCCAATGCCTGCAAGGGGTGCCAGATCGCGACGTCGATCGAATCATATTGACGGCATCGGGTGGTCCTTTTCGTGAATTATCGCTCGAGCAGATGGCTTCCGTTACTTCGAAAGAAGCTCTTGCCCATCCCAACTGGTCGATGGGACCGAAGATCACGGTAGACTCGGCAACCATGGCAAACAAGGGCTTGGAACTGATAGAGGCTCACTGGCTCTTCGGTTTACCGGCCAAACGGCTCGACGTGGTCATCCACCCCCCTAGCCTCGTGCATTCTCTTGTTCGGTTGGTAGATGGATGCGTATTAGCCCAGCTCACCCCACCGTCCATGACCTTCGCCCTCCAGCATGCCCTGCTCTATCCCGACCGGGCAACAGGCGTGGACAAACCACTCGACTTTTCAGAACCACTCGACCTTTCGTTCGCTCCTCCCGACCTGCAAAGATTCCCATGTCTTCGCCTTGCTCGGGAGGCGATGGAAACCGAAGGTATCGCGCCAACGGTATTCAACGCCGCCAACGAAATCGCAGTCGATGCTTTTTTGCGGAATCGGATTGGCTTTCTTGACATTCCCGCAATAATAGAAGCCACTTTAAACGACACTCAACACAGAGACCCCAAAAACATAGAAGAAGTTCTTGCCGCAGATTCGGAAGCCCGCAAATTGGCTTTGGGAAAGCTTAGAGACTAACTTCACTAAACCACATCCGAAATTCGTGTCCTTACTATACGACGTCAGCTTTATCTTCGTTGCCTTACTCACCTTGGGGATAACCATCTTCATTCATGAACTCGGCCACTTTCTCGCAGCTAAGCGCAGAGGATTGGTGATCAAGCGTTTCTCCATCGGTTTTGGTCCCAAAATCTTCGGTTGGGAACGGGATGGCGTG
>JABHOU010000290.1 GCA_018695085.1 Opitutia bacterium
GAAGAGGAAGAAGATGCCCGACGAACTGGCGACGTGAAGGGTGCCGGGGGACTCCTCGTTAGCGATTCCCGGTTCAAAATGCTCACCGGCATTGTCGTAAAAGATAATGGAACAATCATGCCCTCCGCCTCGGGGGTCGGAAAGACTGAAAACAAAGGGCTTTGGCAGAGCAACCACGCGATCATGACGCTCCAACCGTTCATACATTTCACCCTCCAACTGTGTCTTAATAAGCATCGCTTCCGCAGGGTCCGTCCCAGCAAAAAGACGATTCTTCATAGAATTCAGGATCGCGTTGAAAGCAGGATCAGCATCACGAAATGCGATACCGAATTCACGAAACATAGTTCGCTGAAGTTGCCGTACCAAAACACTCAAATAATAAGATTTCCCTGCACTGGGCGCCCCCACTATCGAGAAAATGTGGTGCGTAACGTCCATGAAACCGGGAGGCAACTTATGATGACAATGAGGGCAAGCGACATCCGTAGTGGGTAAACCCATGGCATCCATAGCTTGTCCCTTAGAGTTGAACTCGGTCGGGATAAAGCGAAGCATGGCGTCCTCGCCAAGTTTACGATCTCCACGCAAATCTTCGTGAGTCGCTATGCTAAGCACATCGGAACGATCAAACCTCAACCAACATATGGGGCATGTAAATTCACCTCGATCGGGATCAACAACGATCTCTTCCTCGTAGATGGCTTCCTCTTCTTCCTCTTCTTCTTCGAGTTGGAGGAAATCAAGTAGGTGCACCACCCAAAAGGGAACATCCAAACCCATGGGCTTAATGGCGCATTCAGCAACATCTGCTCCTGACTCACGTATCTTGTCGATAACCTCGTATCGACCACACTGTCCGAGTTCCATTCCGCTGCGACCGTTGGTCAATACCCATTGCCCCTTCTGAATTTGATCCGCCCAAGACTTAGGATCTCTCCCAACAAATACAACCAAAGGATAACCGGTAAACTGCAACGCGCAAACTTCCTCTTCCTCCACTGTAAAGGGCTCCGTAAAAGGTCCCCCGTTCACCAGTAGACGCTCGTCTCCCTTCTTGTTGGGAACGATCCGAAAATGGTTGCCCATCTTCTTGATCATGCATGCTCCTTCCCATTCGTCGGAACAAGGCACTTGCCAATCGGCATTTCCAAGACAACCGACAATGAAAGGAAACTTTTCCATAATCTGGAACCGCCCTTCCAGACAGTCATACAATCCAATGGTGTTTTTCTTTCCTAGCACAGTAATTTACTCAACATTCTTTAATATAAACAAAACTAATTTTCGCCAAACGCCAAAACACAAGAATCACTCCCTGTAGCATAAGGAACAAAACGAGGTAAGTCTAAGTCTTTCACTAAATATTTTTAAAAGGGATTGAAAACATTTATCCCTACATAGCAAACCCAATTTAGCGGGCTTGGAATTTCTATTCGGAGAAAATCAAAAGGGATATTACCCTTGCATTGAGGATAATTACAGAGTCTTTCCGAACAAATCTAAAACCAATCCTCAAGAAAACACTTTGGGCAAAGACAAAAGCAAAAATCAGCAGAGCAAAGTTGCCGTAAATCCATTGACACACAACCATGCCAACTAATTCAAGGCAACCCTTCCTTACGACTCCTCGAGATTCTCGAGTCTCTTCGCCACGTTTTGGAGGAGGCGATCCTCCTCATCCAGCATCTGCGTAAGCTTTTTGAGGCGACTACCTCGACCAATCAAGCCCTTTTTCCCCACAACTCGGCTCTCTAGATTGGCCACCAATTTTTCCAATGCAAACACCGCATTCTGAAGTTCCTCGTCCAAGACATTTGCCTCTTCTTCCATTCGCCTACGGCCTTCGGTATCGGAACTCGAGTTCGACAGGGTTTTTCGGAGGCCCATTCCTTTCTCAATTTCCGTAACGATGTCTTCGTAAGCCTGCACCACGAGTTCCTGCGTATCCCCAAGACTGGTAACGCCGGAAAGCATACCCTCAATCACGCGGGAACGACAGGTCAAGGCTCGCTCGTATATTTGGGCATAAACGTCGAACCCCTTGTCCAATAGACTTTGCGAAAATGCTTTCTGCTTCTCAAGGCGTTCCTTTTCTCGCTTTTTAAGAGAATCAGCGGCGAACATTTTCTTCAACCGAGCCCACTTGCTCGCCCACAAGCCTCCCATAACCCCGGCGGCAGCCCCAAAACCCAGTAAAGCAGCCCATCCGGGCATGGGGACAAAGGCATAGGCACCCGCAGCAGGAAGGAGAGGAACCCACGTTACCGGAGACCATAGAAGTTCCTTGAACAACCGCCCCTTGAAACTTTCCTCATCGTCACTCATAAGACAAGAAGCAAAGGGTGTTCAGGGAGTAACCCCGGCGGAATTCGCTTTGGCATCGTGCACCAGAAAGATTTTTGCCAAACGACACCGACGCTTCCAAGCTCGACTACTTTCGCCCGGATATTGTTGTGGTAAATTCGTACTACCCAAGCCCTCGGCCAGAATACGGTTTTCATTTACACTACAAACACCCACCAAGTACCCTTTAATGGCCAAAGCTCGCTCGCCGGAGAGAGCCAAGTCCACTGCCGAATCGGTTCCCGGACTAACATTTGCCTGTATCACGATACGATGGTTCGGGTAATGAGCCAGCTTTCCGGAGGCCGCACGCAACTTGTCCCTAAACTCCTCCGAAAGAACGGCTTGCCCAGAACCGAAAATCACAGGTTCATCAATAAAAGTTCCCGTAATTCGACCTTTTACTCCGTTCCACTGCTCCTGCGAAAATGGAGGGAAATAGCCGCTGACGTATCCCTTGGTAGCGTAACGGTGAACCGCTTCCACTTCCTTCGCAGAAGCACTCGCCTTGATAGGATCACTGTTGACCAATCCATAGAAACTTCCGCCCACTGGTGGAGAAGACAAGTCGCCGACGTCACGACAAATTTTATGGATGCGTTCAATGCCCTCAACCAATTTGGACAAGGCACCGCTTTGTAAACCAAACCACTCCTCGGCATTCTCCTTAAGTGTTATGAATCGTATCCCGGCCAACATTCCGGCAGCAACGCCTGACGACTCACCGGAGTATGCGGCAGCCAAGGCCTCGAACTCGGCGGGACGATTAAGATAGTAATGCAGGGCTCGAAAGTACGCCTTGGTCAACTCCTTGATCACCTCTGGTTCCTTAACCAAGGTCTTTCGAGAAGCCACCGCGACATCGAGGATAACCCCTCTTGCCTGAGTTGTATCAAGCACCACCTTGGCTCCGAGTATCTGATCAACCGCTTGAGATACAAATGGTTCCCAAAGGACGGCAAAATCAGCATTGCCCTCTTTGAAACGGCTAAACGCTTCCGCGCTGTTTTCAGCTCGAAACGAAGCGACCTTGGTCTTGGCGTTCTCCAATTTAAAGTGAGAGATACTGGACTTGAGCAGAAACTCGGATGGGGAAAAACCCACCAATGAGCCGCGAATACCTTTCTCGTCCAAGTCGTCCAAGGTGTTTACCTTTGGACCACCGACGATGGCGTCGCCCCCATAAGACTCGTCAATCAAGAACACAATCGCACCCGGGTAACCTGCCCCCTGACCGTTGGTCAGGTAACTATCGATCGTAATGGTGGCGAGGTCGCACTTTCCCGAATTCAACCCCGCCACGCGTTCCTCAAAGTCAAAAACGTTTTCGTACCGAATACCCAGATTTTTTTCCTTCAAGTATTCCTGCATCGCTCGAGACTTGAAAATGAGGTAACCGAGCCAATCGTCTCCCCACACGGTTATAACACGGTCGAAATCAACCGCGTCACTGCTTTGCAAGAGCAGTTCTTCGCGCTTTTTTTCCTCCCTCCCCGTCTCAGTCCATTTCCACCCAAGCAAGGCCACAATGACCAGCAAGCAGAAGATAGTGAGGGCTTTTTTCATTGTTCCACTTCAAAATGTTCAAATTTGTACATTCAAGGGCTAAGCGCTCTTTTTGCAACAAATAGTAGAACAAAGAAACCAACTACGACAACCAGTACGATTCCTACCTGACTGTCTTCTTCCTCCGAAAATGAACCGTAACCGCCTTCACCATCCGCTCCGTCATGAGAGGCTCGAACCTCCTGATCTAACGGTAATGCAGATACTAGGGCCATAGCTTTCTC
>JABHOU010000474.1 GCA_018695085.1 Opitutia bacterium
GGCTCCGAGAACGGACTTCAAGTCGCCAACGACGGCACAGTATCAAAAGTCGGGGCAGCCGTGGACGCAGGTCTGGAACCCTTCGGCAAAGCCATTGCCTCCGGTATCGATCTCCTCATCGTACACCATGGTTTATACTGGACGCCTCCCCTACCCTTGGTCGGTCTGGCTTACGACAAGGTGAAACTACTTCTGGACAACAACCTCGCCCTCTACGGCAGTCACCTCCCACTAGATCGCCACCCCGAGATCGGCAACAACGCCATTCTCGCCCGCAAACTGGAACTATCCCCCTGCGGAACCTTCCTCCCCTACGAAGGCGTGGACATAGGCTTGTTGGCGAAAGGTTCCGGTTCTCGCGACGACCTACGGTCTAAGTTAGAAAACCTGTTCCCCAACGGGATCAACGCCATGGAATACGGTTCGGACAAGCCTGAGGAAATCGCCGTCCTCACAGGCTCGGGCCAAAGCGCAGTAGACAAAATCCTCGATGCCGGAACCGACACCCTCATCACGGGCGAACTCCGCCACCACCACTTCAACCTAGCCCAGGAACTCCGCCTCAACCTCTATGCCTGCGGCCACTACGCAACCGAGACCTTTGGTGTGGACGCCCTCGCCCGCGAAGTAGCCGAAAAATTCGACCTCCCCTACGAATTTGTAGAAACCCCCTGCCCCCTTTGACTACGGGATTGCCGTTTGCCCGACCTTCCTCTTTAATTAAAACCAAGATGAAGAAGATCGGACTCCTCAACGGCCCAAACCTCGATCGCCTCGGCAAACGCGAACCCGATGTCTACGGTTCCGTCTCCCTCGACGAGATCGAGGAAAAGGTGAAAGCCAAGGCAACATCCTGCGACTGCGAGGTAGACGCCTTCCAATCCAACCACGAAGGCGCCCTCATCGACAAGATACACGAATGGGGCGATGCCGGGTTCGCCGGTCTCATCCTCAACCCCGGAGGTCTCACCCACACCAGTGTCGCCTTGCGAGACGCCGTGGTCGCATCGGGTCTAAAGACCGTAGAAGTACACCTCTCCAACATCCACGCCCGGGAGGATTTCCGACACAAGTCGCTCATCTCCGGCATAGCCGCCGCCGTCGTGGCCGGCATGAACCACCACGGATACGTGTCTGCCCTGCGCTACCTCTCCGAGGAAGCCTGAATCCCGCACTGTCTATTCCCCAAGGGTGACCCACTTCTTGGCGGAATAGTAGTAGAACCTGATCGGGTTGGCCGACTTCTCGCTGAAATAGAGCCAGCCCGAGGCCTGACCACCGGCAGAAGACCGATAAACGTACGGAAATGCTTTCTCGTTCGTCCACAGCCAACCCCACTGCGGCTGATAGTACCAGTTGTAGGTGTGAGGAGTAGCGGGCACGAGATTCCTACCAACCGAACCATCCTTCTCGAAAAAGTAATTGTAAACGGCATCCACCACTTGCTTGTCGCTAGAATTCGGATCCATGCCCGAGGCAATCTCCACATCGTCGGGCAAACCGTCACCATCCGTATCCTTGGCTGATTCATCGGGTGGCTCGCTGGCTCCTGATGGGGAAAAGAGAAATCCAGTCTCCAGATCATCTCTCAAGATAAAGTGCATTCCGTTGCCATCCAAGGTTTGCCTTCCTCGGACCAAGATAACGGCAGCGCCGGTGGCAACGTTCAACTCGACCAGTTCGGGGGCCTTCAAATTATTCGAAGAGCCTGCCATCGTGCTTTGGTCCTCCAGAACCAAGATGATCTTTCCAGTCTTCTCGTCCGACATGGTGGTAATCTCAGGATTGGTTCTTCCCGCAGAAGGGTTCCACGCACCCGATTGGTTGCCATCATAACTCCAATAACCCTGCTTATCGTACCCCTCCTTGGTTAGGCTAAGAAGAGACACCTTTCCAGGTTCACCTGCCGCGAAACTTCTTCCTTCATATTTTGCGAAAAGAATTTTGCCGCCATCGGAGGTCATGGAAAAGGACTCAAAGGTTTCCGAAACGGAACTCGTAGCAGAATCGTTCCCAATGCCTTCATTTTCTATGGGAAGAGAAAACTGTGTGCCATCGGCCTTAAAAGAAAGTATTTCTTCCGAGTAGTATCCCATGTTTCTGTTTCCGTAAGTAACCATGACCCTGATCGTCTCATCAGACGAACCAATATGAATTTGCTCGATATTGGCAGAATATGAAATTGTTGCGCCGGAAGTTGTTTTTGCATCGAACTCACATATGGCCTTCAGTCCACTTCCATCCAAATTGCAAGTAACCAATCGAACCTTCGATGGCTCATGATAGGCCATATCCGACGAACTTTTCTCCTCAGTAAAGTAGAGAAGTCCCGCATTCCAATCCACGGTCAAGGCTTCGATGCAGAAATCGACGTATTCGGCGTTAGTGGTAGCTCGTAGATTGCTTCCCTTCCACTCGCGGATGACGGATACTTGTCGAGTAGACATGTCGTAACTGACGATGCGAACCAGATACCTGTTTTCAGACATGCTTGCCCCCGTCGAGGCAATCAAAGCGTATCCGAAAATCATTTTCGAACCATCTGGGGAAACCTGTACCTTGCTTTCTTCAATCCACAAGCCATTGGTCCAAGGATCGTTTGAGCTCAAGTTCAACTCTGCAGTCAAGTCCTTCGAATTGATGGAATACAGCACCTCTTCCGAACCGTCGGACAAACTCTTGAGAATGAGAGATTCCTTGTCGTTGTAAGTTTCATTTACGGGACCGTCGCCCACGCTCTCATACCTCCAAAAGACATAGGAGCGCGGATCGTTCCAGAGCGGATTTTCGTCAAAGATAGCTTTGGCTTGAATACTTTCAGTCACCGAAAAAGACAGTGGGGAATTTAGAATATCGGACTCTTTGAAACTACCCTGCCAACCTGAAAACTTATAACCTTCATTTGGTACGGCCGATAAGGTAGCCGAAGCCCCTTCGGAATAAGTTCCTGCCCCTGTGACCGTTCCGCCACCCTCCACAGCAACTATAATCTCATACTTGGGCGGGACAAGTCCCTCCGCTTGCATTTCGTCCGAAACTCGCCTTTGTGTCCAATCAGGCAGGAGTCCGCCGAGGGTGGGGTCGGACACCACATCAGTGGTGAACTTGTTACCCGTGCTCTCGGGCAGAAGCTTTGCGAGGTACACCTTGCCGGCAAAAAAACGGCTGAGGTCGATGGTTTCGCTCTCGGCGATGATGTCATCGTCCTCCGTATTGAACACCAAGCTTGGATCGTTCCAGTCGTCGTCCTTGAGTTCGTAGGGGGCGTTGAGCGCCTTCTGGAACTCGTCCAAGGCATCGCGAAATTCCTGTTCGTCGTCCAAGTCATGAATGGGCAGGACGAAGAGCCTGTCCGGGGCGGGTGTTCCGTTTTGGATCGATTTGTCCATCCTCGAGTACTCTGTAAGTAGAGGAGAGGCTAACTTGTAGGTGGCGATGGCGCTCTCCAGAAACTGCTTGGCCTTGGCCAATTGCCCGGCGTTGCGAATGCCTCCGAAGTCGGAGTTGTGCGTGCGCAGGGTTTCTACGGTAACTTCTACGTTTGGATCGGGATTGTCTTCGAGGTCATCGATGAAGCCGGCGTTCAAGTCCCAATCGTAGGCGGACTGCATGGAGGCAAAGGTAGCCATCAGTTTGACGATGGAGCGAAGGACGAGAACGTCGGCGTAATCTACCGTCACCGGTTCCTCGGTACCGGTGAGATCTTGAGTCAGGGTGATTACGCTGCCGGAAGGGATTTTGGCAAAATGGGAGTCCACTTGCTCGAGAGATGGAATAATGGAGTCTTGGAAAAGCTCGGCCAGCTTGCCCGAGTTGAAGTCGCGATTGAGGGTGTGGGAATAATTTTCCAGCAGGGGCAAGTCAGAAAGGGTGAATTGCCGAATGGAAGAATCTACCCCGATGGCAACCGCGAATTCCTTGAGACTGTTCGCCTCCGTGGATTCGACGATATGCAGGAGGGCATGTATGCCTTTCAACAAGTTGGACTGGGGATCGTTGGCGTTTTGCACGCGAGCCATCTCCGAAGTAAGGTTCTGAAAGGATTTGGGCAACTGGGGCTCTAGTTCGATAACGCTTCCCCACCACCAACCTTGATTAGCCCTATTAGTTTGGATGAGGTTACTGAAATTGGAAAGGGTGGCCTTTATACCCGCATCGCTTAAATCCAAGTAGTTTCCAACCAACAAAAGTTCCATCAAATCAGGATAATTCCCAAGAATGGAAAGACTTGTTAATTGATTGTCATCGAGATCAAGAGAACGAAGTTTAGACATTTCCGCCACCCCCGAAAGATCGGCATTTCTTGAACAATTAATTGCAAGGTATTCAAGCTTGTCCTTTAGGTTCCAAATTGGGGAAAAGTCGGAAATCTTGAAAGCGTCCCAGATATATAATGAGGTCAGATTTGGAAAATGCTGCAAATCGGCGAGCGAATTTATTTGAGGGCCATCGGAATCAAAATCCAACGAACTCCTATATTCGAAATCCTCAGTCTTGAATTGATAGTCCTTGCCCGTATAACCGGGGACATAATACCAACCCCTTTCAACTTTGCTTCTGATTTGTGCCTCGAAGTTGGGATCCGCAAATTGAATGACGGCTCCAAAACTTGAATTGATTAAAGAAGCTAACGCCGAAGCGAGAAGGAGTAGACGGATAGGATTTTTCATGGCTTTTTACTTTTTGATAAAACGGTTTTTGCGGTGGTTTCGCTCTTCAAGGGGATTGCAATGGTTTTCTTTCCGTCATCCATGGAAAGGAGGAGAGAGTTCGAAAGTGGATCTGCCGTTAGGGAAATATTCCCTCGCCGACTTATGGTTTCTCCACGAACGATCCGTACGTCTCCCCAGACTAGCAAGGCTCCCGCGGAGGTAAACTTGCCCTTGGTTGCGGTGATCCGGAAGGGATCGCCATCCTGAGGTCGTATAACCAGCTCAATGGGCTCGGCTACGGCGTAGCGCACGCCTCGTTTCGATGAGACTTTTTGAAACAAGTCGAGCAAAGTCTCCTTCCTCGCCCAGCGAGCATCCAGATCGATGCGGAGGTCGTGAATCTTAAGGAAAGCCAGACCTAATCGAAGAAAACCTACCTTGGGCTTTTCAGCAGTGGCTTCCTTGTAACCGACCTGAAGGTAGCGGCGCCCGGATTCATCGTCAAAGAAAGCAGTTTGAAGTCCCTTGAAGTCGCGAAGGGAAGGTTGCTTTGCTTTTGCAAAAAGTCCGCAGCAAGTTCCGGAAACAAGCAAACACAAAACAATCAGAAGGAATCCGCTTGAAGGAAATTGAGGGGAAAACCTTTTTGTTTGGGATTTAATGAGTCGAACAGGTGGGATTGAACGAAATAATTGAAAGTAAAACCTAAAGATCAATCATATTCATGCACTATCCGAGCTAAAACCTAAACCTCTCCTTCTTGAGAAGTTCCGGAAGACGAGATTCCCGAATATATGGCTATGGATTCCGAAACACTTTCGGAATGTCGCCGTCTGGAAAAGACTTTATACGGCGTCTTCGCCGAGGAAAAAATCGTTGCCCTTGTCGTCGGTGATGATGAAGGCAGGGAAGTCCTCGACTTCTATGCGACGGATCGCCTCCATGCCGAGTTCGTCATACTCTACGGTCTCCACGCTCTTGATGCATTTTTGGGCCAAGCGAGCGGCGGAACCGCCGATGCTGCCCAGGTAGAAGCCACCATGATCTTTGCAAGCCTTGACGACCATCTTGGAGCGGTTGCCCTTGGCAAGCATGACGAGAGAACCACCGGCAGCTTGAAATTTGTTCACGAAGGCGTCCATGCGACCGGCGGTGGTCGGACCGAAGGAACCAGAGGCATAGCCTTCGGGCGTTTTGGCGGGGCCTGCATAATAGACGGGAAATTGCTTGAAGTATTCCGGTAATTCTTCGCCTGCGTCCAGACGCTCGCGAAGTTTGGAGTGGGCGAGATCGCGAGCAACGATCAAGGGGCCCGAAAGCGAGAGTCTAGTTTGAACAGGATGCTTGGAAAGTTCCGCCCGGACTGCATCCATGCCTTGATTCAAATCGATGTGGACGGCTTCATCGCCCTCTTCCACAAACTCGGGTAAAAAGCGAGCCGGGTTGCGTTCGAGTTGCTCGAGAAAGACTCCTTCAGAAGTGATCTTGCCAAGGGCTTGACGATCAGCCGAGCAGCTAACGCCTATTCCGATAGGCAGGCTGGCCCCGTGTCGAGGTAATCGGATGACTCGAATATCAAGACAAAAATACTTACCGCCGAATTGAGCACCGATTCCACGTTTGCGGGTTAGCTCAAGGATTTTCTCCTCTATGTCGGGACAGCGGATGGCATGTCCGCGTTCGTTGCCTTCGGTGGGGAGATCATCCAAGTAGCGTGCACTAACGAGCTTGACCGTCTTGAGGTTCATTTCGGCAGAAGTACCGCCAATCACCACCGCGAGATGATAAGGCGGACAGGCGGCCGTGCCGAGAGCGGCAATACGTTCGTCTAGATATTCCAGAAGGAGATCTTCGCGAAGCAGGGAGGGTGTGGCTTGATGCAGGAAAGTCTTGTTGGCGGAACCTCCGCCCTTCGCCACGAATAGAAAGGAGTATTCATCGCCATCAACGTGATGGAGGTCAATCTGGGCAGGAAGATTGGAACGGGTGTTTTTCTCCTCGAACATGGCGAGCGGTGCGAGTTGCGAGAAGCGAAGGTTGTCGGTGGCGTAGGTTTTTTCAATGCCGCTGGCAAGTGCGTGCTCGTCTCCGCCGGGAGTCCAGACGCAACGACCTTTTTTACCCATGACGATGGCGGTTCCCGTATCTTGACACATGGGCAGAACTCCCTCGGCGGCAATCTGAGAATTGCGAAGTAGATCGAGTGCTACGAATCGATCGTTGGCGGAAGCTTCGGGGTCGTCGAGAATGCCTCGCAATTGCTCCAAGTGGCCGGAACGAAGAAAATGAGAGATGTCGTGAAAAGCTTCGCGAGAAAGAAGCTCAAGCGCGGCAGGTTCGATCTTCAGTACTTTCTCGCCTTCGAACTCGGTCGTAGAGACATGCTCGTCGGTTAGCTTTCGCCAAGTGACGTCACCGTGACTACTGACGGGGAAAGGATTTTGGTGCGTGTGTTCACTCATGGAAAGTAAGCACTGAAAACGAAAGATGGGATCTTCCGCAAGTTAAACTGGTAATGAGGACGGAAAGAGATGTGACCTTTAAGGTCAATTCTCCTTACTCACATTGCCATCGGGAACATCAGGTTCGCCAGGCGTTGAAGTGGAGTCGCCTTTATCCGGGACAACTCCCTCCACCTCGGCCACTTCCGTTTGTTCGTTGGGATTAGGATCGGGGGGAAGAGGTCGGCTTGATACTCTTATAGGTATTTCGATCTCCTTGCCTTCACGTGAAACAACAAAGGTCACGAATTGGCCAGGTCGGGCGTAAAATGCAGAGTGAGCGACATCTCCACGATTACGGATGGTGGAATCTCCGATACGAACGAGCCGATCGCCTTTGCGGAGGTCGGAAGATGCCGCCGGGGATCCTTCGACTGCACCCTCGACAATTACGTCGAATCCGTTCTGGGCATTTAACTTCCGTACAACTGTTACACCGAACCAAGCGTACGTCACTTTACCAGTGAGCAAAAGGTCGTCCCGGATGCGAGCACAGGCTTTCGCAGGTAAAACGAATGAGGAACGAAGATCGGGCAACGAGGCGTAC
>JABHOU010000315.1 GCA_018695085.1 Opitutia bacterium
TGAGCCCTGTCGCCAAACCCGCACCTGTCGTCGAGCCCGCACCTGTCGTCGAGCCCGCACCTGTCGTCGAGTCCACACCTGTCGTCGAGTCCACACCTGCACCATCTGCTCCCATCGACCGCTCCGACCCACTCTACAGGGATCTTGCCCATGCAATGAGGGTCAAGGATATGGCAAAGGCGCAATCCCTCCTTAGGGAAATAGTGGCTAAGAATCCATCCGATGAAAACGCGACCAAACAGCTTGCGAAGATAGAATCGAATACGCAGGCCAAGAAGGTTTCCGAGCTCGCCCAAATGGCCAGAGAAAAGAATAAGGAATGGTTCGCGGATAGTCTCGCGGCCTTCAGGGATGAGCGATGGATGAACCAGCCTCAAGGCTCAGAATGGGAAGAAATCCTGAGATATGAAGAGGATATCAGGCTGGATGCATGCCTCTTGCAGTGCAAGTCGATGGTCGAGAAACTCCTCTCGATCAAAAAAGAGGGCAACTGGAAGGATGCCGTTGCAACCCTTGGGCAAATTGATTCCCTCGTCTCGCAAAACTCTCTTCAACTCGACGCGGCGCTACCCGACTTGCCCGAGCATACCTATTCGGGGATCGTGGAGCTCGCCCGAAAGTGGATCACCAAGGAGAGTACCAAGCAGAAAAAGGCCGGCGAGGACAAAAAACGCGAATCAGAACTGAAATCCATCATCCGGGAAATTCAGGAAAAAGATATCGTTAAAGACAGGAAAACATCCGAACTGAGACACGATCTCGCCCGATTGGCCTCTGTCGGACGCGATCTCCAGGAGGTCGGGCAAAGTCTCTCCTCCGAAGATCTCCAAAAATTCAATGAAACACTTTCAGGATTACGTCGAAATATTGCCAAGAGAAGCAGGAACTCACGCATCCTCATTGGAGGGGCATCTCTGGCGGTAATCATTGCAGCAGTCTTTACCTTCTACCTGATTTCAGGGAAAATGGCCTGGAACGAGGAGTATTCCAAGCTGGCTGAAGGCCTCGAAAGAAACGACAACTTGGAAGATTTGGCAAGCTTCCTTGACTCCTTCGAGAAGAACCATCCGGAAAGAACCGGTGAACTTGAATTCGAGACAGCAATCAAGAAGGGAAAATCTCTTGTCGCGGAAGGCAGGAAATTAAATAAAGATTTCGGGCAGAGGATTGATGATTTTCAAGTTCAAATTCAAAATGCAGATGACCTTGACACCATTCAAAGACTCCAGTCCCAAAAACAGTCTCTCCGTGACGACTTGAGCAGGTTGAATTCGGCGTACCGCGAGACTCGGAGCAACGAGCTCAACAGAATAGATGAAAAATGGAAAGAACGAAGAGATAAGTTGCAGGGGGGAATATCCGGATCACTTAACTCTCTCGTCAGCACTTCAAGTGATTTCGCTCAAAACAACCTTAGCTTGGAGCAAGAACTAGCTAGCCTCAGGAAAAACCTGACTGAAATGAACAGGCAATTGGTTGAGATCGAAAGTAGCTCAGCGAAATATACTGAAATCGACGGTCTAGGGCTCACCGAGGGGCAACAGGATGTTGTCGAAAACCTTCGCTCGCAGTACAGGGGACTCAAGGAAACGCTTGATTCCCATGACCAACTTGCCTTGAGCCTGAACGATGCCGACTCGCCGCAAGCTCTTTTTTCCAAACTCGAAAAATTAGTCGAGAGCGGATTGACTGAATCCGTCCACTACAAGGCGGCCAAGAAGATGCTGTCTTGCGTGAACTTGTTCGAGAACTTAGAGGGAAAGACTTTCATGAAACCCACCCCGGAGCTTTGGGATACCGCGATAAACTCCATAACTTCAGACTGGCGCCCCGCAGAAACCAACCCCGAGGAAGAAAAGTTGCTGGATCAGCTTTATAACGACGCCAGGTTGAAGTCGGTTTTTAAGACCAAACTTTTCGACTCAAGTGCTGTGGAAAAGTTTGAAAAGTCTGGTGACTCGTGGCAACCTTCCGGGAAAGACTCCGCCAGTAGGGATATTTGGACGATTGGTAAAATATTCCCTCAACAACTTGTGTTCAAGCCGGGGACTGGCTCTGGAAGTTATCAATTGACCCAGTCTGCAAAGGTTATCCGTGACGGAGAAGTCTCAAGCCAGAATTTCATCAGCGAATGGACTGGTATCAGCAAGTCATTTGAACCATTATCCACATCGGTGACCGCTACGGGACAAGTAATCCTCGGCGGGGAACTCGCGACCAAAGGCTCATCGCTTTGCGAGGAATCGAAATACCTTTACGGAGACTCCAGCCCATTGCTTGAGGTGTTCGCAACACCAAAGGTAAACAGTCCGGCCCTGTTACTGCTCGACAAGCTAAAACGAGACCCCTTGCTAGATCCCTTTGTCAAATGCCATATCTTTCTAACCCTCATGGAAATCATGGAAGTGCGCCCCGAAAAGTGGGGTCTGAAGAACGATCCACGCGGGAATTTATCGGTAATCATCCATTCCAAAAAACTAAGCGAAGCATCGGAAGGGCATGATCTTGTAGGCGAATGGTACAAATTCATTTCCAGTGGCGAAAAAACACCTTTACGCAAAGAATTGCAGGAAATTTTCTCTACCGCCAAAAAAATATCGTATTATCAGGAAGCTAGATTTTTCGAGAAATTCTGGAAGGATCTTCTCTCAGCAAAATTCACTTATCGAGGCTTCTGTACTCTGGAGGACAAGTGGAGTAAGTCTCTTAATGAACATGCCTGGGGAGTGAATCCCTCAAAAAACATCCTTCAGGTTGTAAGACCAACGGGCAAGGAAACTATTCCCTATTCGCCAATCATGACCCTGGACAAGAAGATTTCAGATTTACTCCTCAATGCCCGACGGTACGCGGGAATAAAAAATATAAACGACCCGAATTATCTTCGCCTAAAAAAAGGTTTGCCCTACCCCTTCCCCCTGTTCCCCGAAAAATAGGAGAAAGGTTTCGACGCTCTTCTTTGCCCTTGAATCTGCTCAAAACCTACCGGCAAAGATAATTCCTCTGCAATCTCCGGCGAAGGAACTACGTGCGTCATATTAATCGATTGAATGTGTTCCAAACCAAATCCTTTGGAGAAAACCAATACTGACAAAACGCTCCATCGCAGAACACGGTAAAAAAGAAGTAGGGAGTCTCCTGTCAAAGGAGAAGGACTGGAGGGACCTTGGTACGAGCAGAAGGCGTTGGAATGGACGGCAAGACATCGACTGGCGTTGATTGGAAACCGAATTGCGAGAAGTGCCCCGTGACCAAAGTCGTGAACGGAAATGGCATTGATGGGTTGACCGAGGGGGAGCGGGAAGGTTAGGGTTTGGGGGATGAGCCAAGATGAATACAAGCTCTATGAACTCGCCCAAGAGGAATTGGAAAACAATCCCAACAAAGGACTCCTAATCAAGCTTGGGATTGAGTGCGATGATGACGATAAGAAGGTAAGAGTACGCTACATCAAGACTCGTGTTGAGCATATGATGGCTGCTGCCGCCAAAAAGAACGCGGAGGCTGTTGCCGCCAAAAAGAAAGCGGAGGCTGCTGCCGCCAAAAAGAAAGCGGAGGCTGCTGCCGCCAAAAAGAAAGCGGAGGCTGCTGCCGCCAAAAAGAAA
>JABHOU010000008.1 GCA_018695085.1 Opitutia bacterium
CACCCTTGTCGGTGAAGTGAAAGAGTTGTCCGACTATTTCTTCGCCTGATTTTTCGACGTAAAGATCGAGTGGTTCAAGCACGGGAGCGTCATATTCCCTAAAGGAGAAAGTGCGGGCGATGTTTCGAAAGATTCGAAACAAGTGGTTACGGCGCGAACAATCCTCCGGATAGAATTCCCGAAAGCCTGGCAGGCTTTCAAACATGGCCGTTACTGTGCGTTACGAAAAAAAGAGTCAGGAAGGATCGATCGAGTCCAAATCCAGATTGACCAGCCCTTCCTTCAATTCCTTGCCCGCCTTAAACTTGACTACGGCACGGCGCGGAATGACGACATCCGTTTCCGGACGGTTCGGGTTCCGTCCCACTCGGGCTTTGCGAACTTGGATTTCAAATACGCCGAATTTGCGTAACTCGATGTTGCGACCGGCAACGAGAGCATCCCGAACAATATCCAAGGTTTGTTGGACGATCTGACGAACGTCCTCTTGTTTGTAATTATTGTTCTCGTAAATCGTTTGGACGATCTGCCGCTTGGTGAGGTTGTTGGACATGGCGGTAAAACAGTTTGTAAATGGATGAAGAGGAGTTTAGGTATAAGGTAAATCACATAGATTTTTCTAAATCAACGACCTGTCAAACCCAATTTATTTTTTCCATGTCGAAAAAAGACGACGAAAACCCTCTGGAAGAGCTTCAGAAGCAACTCAAAGATCTTCTTAAAAATCAAAATGTGCAAGTAGCCTTTGCTCCTTTCATGAATGCCGGAGCTTCAGGAGACGATGCCGAAAAGGGAGACGATGCCGGAAGTTCCGGAGCATCCGATGAGCCCGAGGAGGGCAAGTCCCGAGATGAGCGACTCGCCGGGATAAGGAACTTTGATCGGAAACCGAAGGAAATTCGCGATTACCTCGATCGCTTTGTTGTGAAGCAGGAACAAGCGAAGCGTGTTTTGTCGGTTGCTGTCTGCGATCACTTCAATCATGTCCGGCGTTGTATCGAGGAACCAAAGCTGGCGAACCGCGAATACATGAAGCCCAATTTGCTCCTTCTCGGTCCGACCGGGGTGGGCAAAACCTACCTTATGCGAAATGTGGCCAAGCTTATCGGGGTTCCCTTTGTCAAGGCAGACGCCACGAAGTTTTCGGAGACGGGGTATGTCGGCAACGACGTCGAGGACCTCGTGAGAGATCTTGTAAAAGTTGCCGACGGGGACGTCGAGTTGGCTGAATACGGAATAATCTTTGTCGACGAAATCGACAAAATTGCGTCGGAGTCTTCGAAAGGTGGTCGAGACGTTTCAGGTCGAGGCGTGCAGATCAACCTTCTCAAGTTGATGGAGGAGACGGAGGTCAATCTTCACTCTCCTCAGGACATGATGGGGCAGATGAAGGCGTTTATGGAAATGCAAAAGGGTGGCGACAAGCCACGCAAGAGCTCCATCAGTACCCGAAATATTCTCTTCATCGTGAGTGGAGCTTTCGATAAGCTGGCGGAAAACGTGAAACGACGTTTATCCCTTTCCCGTATCGGTTTCGGTTCCTCGGAAGAGCAATCCGCCGATGCTCGCCCGGTTTCGGAATTCCTTCATCAGTCCGAGACCAAAGATTTTATCGATTATGGTTTTGAACCCGAATTCGTTGGGAGGCTTCCGGTTCGCGTAGCCTGCGATGAACTTTCCGGAGAGGATCTGGCAAGCATTCTTCTCAGTTCCGAGGGTAATGTACTGGAGCAATATCGGAGCGATTTCGCAGGTTATGACGTAACCTTCGATATTACGGAAGACGCAATCGGCAAAATTGCCGAGAAGGCCGCCCTCGAGCAAACTGGTGCACGCGGTCTGGTAACCGTACTCGAGCGCACTTTTCGTGACTTTAAATTCGAGTTGCCTTCCTCTGCTATTAAAAGCTTCGAAGTCGATGCCGAGACCATTGATGACCCCGAGGATGCTCTTCAAGATCTTCTCGAGAGCAATAAGGACTTGCTTGACGAGGCCCTCTTGGGCGACGTGGATCGTTTTGCCGCCGATTTTTCCGCCAGGCACGGTTACAACCTGAAGTTTCGAAAGCCCGCCAAGGTTGCCTTGGCCAAGATCGCCACCAAGGAGAATCGTTCGATCCTAGCTATTTGCGAGCGTAAGTTTAATGATTTTGAGCACGGTCTCGGAATTATTTCCAAGCGCACGGGCAAGTTTGAATTCGTGATCGACAAAAAAGTCGTGGACGACCCCGACAAGGAACTTTCCGAGTGGGTCGTGAAAAGTTTCGGCTCATCCGAGTCTGGTGACGACTCCTGATCCTGATGCCGTAC
>JABHOU010000007.1 GCA_018695085.1 Opitutia bacterium
AGGAATGGGGTCAAGAGGGATTCGAGCCCCTTCTTTGCTTCCAATTCCGATCGTGTAAATCCGCACACCTTCCTTGGCGCTTTCCTTGGCTTTCTTCAAGCCTTCTCCTTCCAAATCCTCCCCGTCGGAAATAAGTATGAGAAAACGGTCGCTGTCATCCTCGGAAAAAGATCTAGCGGCCTCTTCTATTGGGCGGGAGAGATCGGTACCTTGGCTCTTGATTACGCCGACTTCCATTTCTCGCAGGGTTCTGCGAAAAGCGGAGTGGTCAAGGGTCAGCGGGCATTGAAGGAAAGAGGTTCCTGCAAAAGCTATAAGTCCGAGTCGGTCGCCTTTTACTTTTTCGAGGAGATTGGAAATGCCCAGTTTTACCCTTTCGATTCGATTCGGTCGAACATCGCGTGCGAGCATGCTTCGTGACACGTCCAAGGCGAGAAGCACGTCGATTCCGGTCGGGATCGCCTTCCGTTGGCTTTTGCCCCACTGTGGTTTGGCTAGTGCCAAGAATAGAAGGAGAATAGCAACGGAATATATGATGTTTCTTGCGATGGTTTTTGGTTTGGAGTGAGATTCGGATAGCTTGGAAAGTAGTTTAGTTGCCGTGAACTTTTTCAACCGGCGAATTTTCCGCAGTTCAGACCACCACAGGAAGAATCCGACTGCGGTGGTTGCAAGTAGGCCGGACAAAAGCCATTCCGGATGGGCAAAGAGATTCATGGAATCCTTAAGAATACAGTTCGCGACAGGACTATTTCAATCAAAAGAAGAAGAACCCCTCCTGCCAAAGGCCAATGAAAGAGCTCCTTGTAGAGAGCGTTCACTTCGTATGCCACTTCAGTTTTTTCTAATTGATCGATCTCTTCGTAAATATCACGAAGAGCTGTTTCGTCTCCTGCTTCGAAGAACTTGGCTTTCGTGGTTTCGGCGACTTTGCGAAGTACTTCCTTGTCCACCGGATAATTGGCAATAGTCACTTCCGGGTTTCCTGAGGAGTTACGAAGCAAGTCCCCCGTCCGTCTGTCATAGATGTAGGTTCGAGTTCGAGTCGATTGGCCCACAGCAATTGTGTAAATTTTTATTCCGTCTTCCTTGGCTCCTTCGGCGAAAACCAATGGACTGTGTCTAGGTGGAGGGTCGTCCTTGCCATCAGTCAGAAGAATGACGATACGGCTCTTGGCTTTTAGTTCTCGAACCCGGTTGATGCCTTCGCCCAAAGCTCCGCCGATGTTGGTTCCCGTCTGAAGCGTGAGACCTACTCGCATGCGGTCGAGATTGCGGTGCAGGTGTTCCTTGTCCAAGGTGAGGGGGCTGAGTAAGTAGGGGTTTACGGAAAAACCTATCAATCCGATCCTGTCGTGCTTTCGCATGGAAACGAAGTCCTTGATTACTCGTTTCACTACTTCGAGCCGGGTGATGGGTTCGCTCGGACTCTCACTCATGTCTAAGGCAAGCATGGACGCGGAAAGGTCAACTGCCAGAACTATGTCCACGCCACTCTCTTGAATTGTGCGAGTACTTTCGTCCAATTGCGGCCGAGCAAGAGCGATCGGAAGGCAGACCAAAGCGAATAATCGGAAGGTCGGTGGAATCAAACGAGCAGGCCAAACGCTTCTTGGTTCCGCACCGCGCAAGAAAACCAACGATGAAAATTTGAGAGTTGAATTCCTTTGCTTCTGTCGAAGCCTTATGATGATTAGGGCTATTATCACTGGGACGAACCACAACCAGTAAGGCTCTGCCAATCGAAAGCGTTCCCAGTCCTCGAAAGGATTCATGCCTTCACCTCTGGAGGTTGGTCTTTGGTTTTCGTTGCTTCTTCCTCTAGTCGACGGTGAGAGTCTTTCACAAAGTGGACGGCGGAATCGAGCAACAATCGAAGTCCCTCCCCATCAATACTTTCCCTGGAGTACTTCACCATATCGCTACGATCTACGAATTCGTGCAAGAGATCGTCGTATCTTTTGCGAAAAAACTTGTGCTCCGCTACTTCTCGGAGGAATTCCTCGCCTGTCAGTTCCATTGCAGGAAGAGCAAAGCAGCGCTCGAC
>JABHOU010000035.1 GCA_018695085.1 Opitutia bacterium
GACCTGCCAAACAATTACCTCACTTACCTCTTCGACACTTGGTTCGGCATAGAAATCACGGACACCATAGCCGAACGCCTAGCCTACCTCTGCCTCACCCCGGCTCTGGTTGTCTCGATCTACCTCAATCTTCGGGATCACCGCAAAGTAACTAGGCAAGTCGGTTGAACGCCGAAAGATTCGCCGCGATCGCAATCAAGTTCCCTGGTAACGGGAATCCCATTCTGCAACAAAAGTTTTCTTCCCGTCTTGGCAATCAACCAGATAGAGTTCGCCGTCAACGACTCCATAGATCGCCACCTGCTCGAACCTTCGCCCCAGCTCAAGACCGACTTCGCCATCGCACTTCACCAAGTAACCTGGTTCACGATGAGAACCGTCGGGAGAACCCCCCGTCATCCGGCAATAAACGAGTCCCTTTACTTCCAGAAAGGCCGACAGTTCATGATCCAAGGATTCGTTCCTTTCGGCATCCACGATTTCCCCTAGCGGGTTGCAAGCCGTGACAATCACGAATTTCTCAGGCCAACCAGCAATGGGTTTAACTCCATGAAAAACAGCCTGCAAGAAAGCAGGTCGTTCATCGGCGGCAAGATAAGACTCATTCATGATCCTCGGAACATTTCTGTTCCAGTTGGTCGGGCATTTCGTTCTCGGCGAAGACGAAATACAAGCCGAGCCAAAGACACTGGCAATAGCGGTAACTAATAAACGGCCAAGCGAAAGCACCTCCCAAGCCCAACCAGACAGACCAATCGCCGGGCAACCATTCGAGGCTCCAAACCACGATAAGAGGAACAATCCAGAATCCGCAAATCAGCCCATAACTTATTGGAATTCCACCGATGAAGAAGCCATCTTCCCGGCTATACTCGAGTTTGCACTCGGAACATTCCTGGAGACGATGAAATAAGTTCTTGAGAATGGAACCGCACCCGCAGCGAGGGCAACGGTTCACCATGGTTCGACGAAGGTAAAGAAGATTCACTACAATTCAAGAGGGCAAAGCTATGGTTAAGAGTTTTCAACGGAAAGAGACTTTCCAATGATTTAACACCACACAGACAAGTGCAAAAATGCGAGAATCACTAAAGTTCCAGGCAATTGAGAATCAAGAAGATCCTAAACCCCAAGCACAGGGGAGAGGGCTTTTGCAACCCGCTCCCCCATCCTAGAGAATTGGGAGGCTGTAAATTCAGAACAATCTCATTAGTGGACTACCAACGTCTTCCTTGGAACGAATCGCCATAAAGGGTGAAGCCGGTGCCTCCCATGTCTTCTCCCCTGACCGCCGCCGAAGGTTCATCGGGTTCCGTCTCTTCAACCGAGACCGCCTGGGGATCTATACGAACAGCCTCGGTCAGCCAGTGCTCCGCGGTTTCACCGTGCCCCGCATCCTGATGAAGGGAGTGCAGGAGCAAACGAAGCTCGACGGCCTTGGGAAAGCGAGGCAAGGCCCTGACGATAGCCTTGGAGGCTTCCCACACGTCGAACAACTGGAAGGCGCAAAATGACTCGAAGGTGACCCACTTGACCTCCGTCGGCTGAAAACGGGCGAGCAATTGCACCGTCTCGTACAAAGACTCCCAGTCCTCGTTCCCCAAGTGTATCTCGAACCAAACCTCCAAGGCAATTTCGGTTTTCGATTCCGAGTCGGTAAGGGACGTGAGTTCCCGCATGCACTCTTCCTCCATCTCCAGCTTGCGATAACCATCCGCTCTCCAAATACGCCAGAAGGGATTAATGTTCTCTGCAGACATACTTACTAGGAGTCGTGCCCAAAGGCGGCGGCGTGAACGATGGACTCGTCGACCAAGAGGGCATTCCCATGCGACTCACAGTTCTGTAAGCGCAAGTCTTCACCCAAGCCAACGGACTTGAAGCGCTCCGTCTTCCATGAACTAATCTGGCCGAGCAAGGCCTTGGCTTTTTTCGCGGATGGTTTCCCCGAAGACTCCTTTTTTTCGCGAAAAGCCTCCAGCGAATAGCTTTCGATAATTTTTTGGTGAACAAGCTTGTATGCATCGGCCCGTGAGAGAATTTCACAGCCCGAGAACTCCCCGTTGACGAAGATAACCACGCCTCGCTGGCCCTCGACCAAAGGAAAGGCCTCACGACAAGCCCTCAAGTCGTCTTCACGTTGATCGTATGCGGCCTTCATCGCGCCCGTCGACGAATGCGAACCTAGATCGCAATGGTAATCCGCGATCTCTTCCCACACTTTCCCTTGATCCGAACAATAGGAATTCGGCTGTATCTTCAGCGAATGGGATACCGAACTGGATTTGCTGCTACGAGCCGCCTTTGCCATCATGATCTTGGAGTCCATGAACTTTTCCGACTTATAGGACCAGCGCCCCTGCTCGGTACAGCTTACGGGAACGACGACCTCGGTTTGGCCGGCAACGAGCACGGTGGTGTTGAGGACGCGATTTTGCTTGGCCCCCATCAATTCCTCGCCATCCAGCAGGAGCACGTTTTTGTCACATAAGTTGCGCACCCTAAGATTGGGCACGCTTCCGCCATGATCGATCTCGGTGACCTCCAATAGCTCTCCCTCGAGGGCTTCGGTCATCGTAAGGTATTCGGGACCTGTCTCAGCAGTCACCCCGACCAAAGGAGCGACCGACATGTTCTGGTAATTACTGAGCAGGCCGACCTTGAGGGATTCCACCGCCTGATCGATTACCTCGGATTCCGTAATTTTCTTTTTCTGTTCAGTCTTGTCTACTGTCCTCGGCTCGGTGGCCGAAACTTCACTCGATTCTTTATCATTCATCGTCATCATACTATTATCCCCTTCTTTTTTTTCGTTAACTTGCTCCTTGAGCTGGGGAGACGCCGACACCGCAACCGAAAGCAAAGCTCGGAAAACAAAGACGACAAACCCCTTCGGAAGATCACTCCCGACCAAAGGAAATTCAGGTGGAACCGACGTACGCTAGAAAACGAAGCTCCTCGACAAGAAGAACTCCGGAACAAACCGGAAAGTCAAATTCCCCAAACCCTGAAAAAAATTATAACCCACGCGAAACAAATGCCCCGCAACACCAACAATCACTCTTTTGAAAAAAACCTTTCTACTACCTTTGAAATAATGCGAACGCTAACATTCGCGCAGCAAAACTTTACTGTCA
>JABHOU010000191.1 GCA_018695085.1 Opitutia bacterium
GAATACATCAACGAAGTCATGAACACCAACAAAGGAGAAGGCTATTTTTACTATTTTCACAACCGGAAGAAAAGGTCTCCCGACAACGAGGTGAACTTCATCAGCGGTATCGGCGCGGGGGGGCAATACATGTCCATCTTTCCCAAGCTCAACTTGGTGATGGTCGCCACCTCGCACAACAAAGGTAAAATCGGGGCTCCCTTGGAAGCGGCTCTTGATCATCTCATTCCCCTCTTTCGAAAATAATCGCCCGACTGGTAAAACCGTTTCTATGAAAAAATTATTCAGCGTCTTGCTCGCCGTGATCCCTCTGACCGTAGCGGCTAAAAAACCCAATGTTCTGTTTATCATAGCCGACGACCAAGCCCCTCGCTCCATCGGAGGAGTGAACAACCATGAGGTAAAGACGCCCAACTTGGACAAGCTAGCCAAGCAAGGTGTTCTCTTTAATAATTGCTTCAACCAAGGGTCATGGTCGGGCGCCGTGTGCGTGGCCAGTCGTACCATGCTGATAACCGGGCAAAGCGTGTTTCGTGCTCCCAAGAACAAGCCCTACCTAGACAAGTGGGCCAACTCACGCGGGGCTATTGCAGTTGAAGGATCAACCGAGGTAAAGCTGTGGCCGGAAGTGTTCCGCGACGCGGGTTACGACACCTTCCTCACGGGCAAGTGGCACAACAACTACTACTCCGCTCTCAAGGGATTCAGCCAAGCGAAAGCAATCGCCAAGGGAATGTACGAAACCTTTGATCCAAGCGGGTCAAAGAAACCAGGATACAACAGGCCCACGCCGACAAACAACAAGTGGAACCCTTGGGATCCGAAGTTCACCGGGCACTGGGCTCCTTTCGTACGCGACATCGTTTCGAAGAACGGAGACCAAGAAGTCAGCGATGAATACACCTTAAAAAAGCATAGCTCCGAGCTATTCGCCGACAAGGCGATCGAATTCCTCGGCAAGGCGAAGAACACGGACAAGCCCTTCTTCATGTACGTAGCGTTCAACGCCCCTCACGATCCGAGACAAGCTCCCAAGAAGTTCGTCGACATGTATCCGCCGGAGAAGATCGCAATACCGAAGAACTACCTACCCGAACACCCCTTCGACAACGGGGCAATCAAAATACGGGACGAAGCCCTCGCCCCCTTTCCGCGAACCAAGGAAGTGGTGCAGGTGCATCGCTCGGAATACTATGCAATTATCACCCACATGGATCGTGAAATCGGGCGCATACTGAAGGCACTGAAGAAAAGTGGGCGAGCCGACGAAACCTACGTCGTGTTCACCGCGGACCATGGCCTCGCCGTGGGTCAGCATGGGCTCATGGGAAAACAGAACTCTTATGATCACAGCATCAAGATGCCATTTATGATATCCGGGCCTGGGATTAGCAAAGGGGCCACCGTAGACGAGAAGATCTACATGCAAAGTGTGTACTCGACGACCTGCGAACTAGCCGGACTGAAGGTACCAGATTCCGTTGAATACCCAAGTATCGTGCCCTTGATCAAAGGTGAAGCCAAAGGCGGGGAAGAGGTGATCTTCAATGCCTATATCGAGACCCAGCGTCTCGTGCGCACCGACCGCTACAAGCTCGTTCACTATCCGAAGATCAGACGCAACCAATTGTTCGACATCAAAGAGGATCCTTTCGAGACCAAGGACTTGATCGATGACCCGAAGCTTGAAAAGGTGAGGAAAAGACTGCTCGTCACCTTGCGGAACAAAAGAACGGAGCTAGGCGACGGGTTGCTTTCCGCCTCCGGCGGGAAATAGTCTTAGCCCCCCGCCTTGCCGGGATTGCTCCTTCCGAAGAGTGATTCCAAACCCGTGATCTTGTTGAGGATCGTACTTCCGTCTTTTTCCACGGTTTTCCCGGTAAGTTTGATGGGGGTTCCGACGTGATAGGCGACGTTGCGGGAGTGAAAGTCTCCAAAACCAATTTCCATCCGGATCGAATCCCGTCCGGCGACGTCGATATAAAATACTTTTGCCTCATCCAAATTGTCGGACATGCGAAGCCTGCCCTGAACGGTCATGTTTCCCGATTCGACCTTGACCCAGCTTTCGAAGGGGCGTTCGGAAAACTCATCGAATTTCCCTCCGTTGAGTCCGGGCAAGGGTTGCTTGGCATTCGCAAAGGATTCCTGTTCGACCCCGAAAAGCTCGAGCAGGGACAAGTGCAACCTACCGAGTTCCTGGTTCTTGGAATACCTGAGATAACGCCCCGTCTTAAGCTTACCTCCTCCTTGGCCGGCAAGTACGACGGGAAGTCGTTGGGCGGTATGATTGTCGCTGTGTCCCATACCGGAACCGTACAAGACCACGCAATGATCAAGAAGCCGGCCGTTGTGGTCTTTGTAAGACTTAAGCTTGTTAAGCAGGTAATCAAACTTCTCCATGTGCCAGAGGCTGATTTTGAGAAGAGAGTCGATATTTTCGCGACTGAAGTTGCGGAAGAAGTGAGAAAGGTAATGGTGTTGCTTCTTGATGCCAAGAAAATCGAAGATCATCCGGCTGTTGCTGTTGCCCAGCATGTAGGATATGCAACGAGTGGAGTCCGTCCAAAGGGCCATCGCGATGACGTCGAGCATGGCGTTTACCTGCTCGTCCATATTGGAGGGGGCAAGCGGACGGACCAGGCGGTCAAACTTGGAGGACTCAAGACCCTGATCAAGCGGACCCATTTTCTCGAGTTTCAGCTCGGTTTCGCGCAGGGCGGTAAAATATTCGTCGAGGGTATCTCCATCCTCGACTCCGGCCTTTCTCTCAAGAGCCTTGGCATCCGATGAGACCCGGTCGAGCAGACTGGCCATCTCCGCCCTTTTTCCCGGATCACTCAAGGGGTTTCTGAAAAGCTTGTCGAAGATAAGTTGAGGGTCGCTGTCACGAGGCATCATGCCGCCGTTTTTGTCGTAGGAAATGTAGCTGCAACCAATCTGATTTACAAAGAGGCCTTCGGTGGTCAATTCGAGAGAACGGTGTGGAGCATCGCCTTGCACGTGCTCGGCGATCAGTTGATCAACCGAGGCGGATCGGGAATTTTGATGGTGTCCGCAAAGAAAGCGGCGGGTGGAGTTGCTGTGAGAGGAAAAACCGAAGTCTCCCATATTGTCCAAAATGAGAAGATCGTCCTTGTGCTTGGCGAAGGGTTGCA
>JABHOU010000006.1 GCA_018695085.1 Opitutia bacterium
TCACCTTCACGACTTTCATGCGACGCTGATGGCTCTTCTTGGTCTCGATCACGAACAGTTGACTTATCGGCATGCAGGTCGAGACTTTCGCTTGACCGACGTCTACGGTAAAGTCATCACCGATATTTTTGCATAACCATTTCGATTCTTTACGCTCTCCATTCATCGAAGAAAACTTTTTTGCTAGTCCCATGAGATTTCCCTTTTTGATCCTTCCGCTGATATCCGGCATCGTTTACGCAGAGTCAAAGGTCGATTTCGCCCGCGAAGTGTTACCTGTTTTATCAAACAAGTGCTTCGTCTGTCACGGGCCTGATTCTAAGAAGAAGGATTTGGTGAGACTTGATTCCGAGAAGGCTGCCAAAAAAGACTTGGGTGGTTTTCATGCAGTGGATGAGAAGTCTCCTGAAGATTCAGAGCTTATTTTTCGTATTTTCGATAAGGATGAACCGATGCCCCCCAAAAAATTCGACAAAATTCTTACCCCTGAAGAAAAGGAAATTCTGAAGAAATGGGTTTTATCTGGTGGCAAGTATGCCAAGCACTGGGCTTTTGTAAGACCTGCGAGAGAAAAGGTTAAGGGAAACCCGGTTGATCATTACGTCGAGGCTGCTTTGAAGACCGAGGGAAAATCCTTTGCTCCCGAGGCTAAGCGCGAAACTCTGGCTAGGCGGGCTTCTCTTACTTTGACCGGTTTGCCTCCCGAACCTGTTCGATTGAAGGCTTTCCTCGAAGATGGGAAAGACGACGCCTATGAGCGTTTCGTCGACCTGTTGCTAGCTGATTCCAGTTATGGAGAGCATCAGGCAAGGTATTGGTTGGACGCCGTTCGCTACGGAGATACGCACGGCCTTCACCTTGATAATAAGAGGGGGATTTATCCTTATCGTGATTGGGTGGTTCGCGCGTTGAATGACAACCTTCCTTTTGATGCATTCATCACATGGCAGTTAGCGGGGGATTTGCTGTCGGAGCCAACTTTAGACCAAAAAATTGCCACTGGTTTTGTCAGGATGAACCCTTCTACGGCAGAGGGAGGAGCTATTCCGGCTGAATTTCAGGCAAAGAACAATTTCGATCGGGTGGAAAGCCTGGGCACTTCATTACTCGGGATGTCCATGCTCTGCGCGAGGTGTCATACTCACAAGTACGACCCGATAACCCATACCGAGTATTTTCAACTTCTGGCCTTCTTCAATAGCACGGCTGAATCGCCCATGGATGGGAATCGGTATGAATACGGAGATCATCTCAAGGTTCCTGCTGATCAAAAGGCGTGGATTGCGTGGCAGGCTCTCGAGAAGAGAGAGTCCGAACTTCTTGCCCATGCCCGGAAAACCGGGAAATTCCCTCAAGCCCATGACAATCTGGAAAAGTTGTCGGCCCTCTTGGGTTCAAATGATCTGACCCGAAAGGGAAACAAGGTTCGGGCAACCTCGGGCAAGTCTCCCCAAAACCAAACGCCTTCTCAGGCCATTGATGACGACCCCAAGACCAAATACCTCAATTTCGAAGGCCAAGGAAGTGGACTTGTCATACATGGTCAAAAAGGTGTTGTTGAGAAGATTGCTCTGACTGCGGGGGAAGACGTTCCATCCCGAGATCCGACCAGCTTTGAGCTTTACGGTTCCGAGGATGGGAAAAAGTTCAAGGAAATTGCAAAGGGTGCGGTCCCCCTTTTTTCCGCACGGCGTCAAAGAGTGGAAATCGCTATCGAGAACTCGAGTGCTTACGCGATCTATAAACTGACCTTCCCAAGCCTTGCATCAGCTAAGGCTGATGCCATGCAAATCAGTGAAATCGAGCTTTTGAAGGCCCCGATTAAAGGAGCCGACGATTTATTGCGGGAAGCCGTTGCTCTTAGGGATGAGAAGGCAAAAGCCATGAAAGCCTTTACCCCCACGTTGATCGCCCGCGAGTTACCCAAGCCCAGGGAAACCAAGTTGTTGGATCGGGGGGAATACGATATGCCGGTCGGCGAGCCTTTGCTTCCAGGCGTGCCTGCTTCGCTTGGTTCTTTGCCCGAGGGTGCTCCGACTAACCGTCTCGGGCTTGCCAGTTGGTTGGTTTCCCGGGATCAGCCGTTGGTATCCAGAGTTTTGGTCA
>JABHOU010000005.1 GCA_018695085.1 Opitutia bacterium
AAAACCTTCCTTGTCGGCGTCAAGCACCACAACTAATGCCACCTCGGGCAAATCTAGACCTTCCCTCAATAGATTGACTCCCACTAGGACGTCGAACTCGCCTGCCCTAAGGTTCCGGAGAATTTCCACTCTTTCAATGGCATCGATGTCGGAGTGAAGGTACTCTACTCGTATCTCTCGGTCGGAAAGGTATTCCGCAAGGTCTTCCGACATCCGCTTGGTGAGCGTGGTGACGAGAGCTCGATCGCCGGTTTCAACAACTTGTTTGATTTCACTAATGCAGTCTTCCACTTGTCCTTCAATGGGGCGAACATCCATTGTCGGGTCGAGCAGTCCGGTGGGTCTTATAAGTTGCTCCGCGATCAAGGTGGAATGCTCAAGTTCGAATTTTGCGGGCGTTGCGGAAGCATAGATGGTTTGACCCGTGACCTCGGCAAACTCCTCGGTTTTCAGGGGACGATTATCCAGTGCGGAGGGGAGACGAAAACCATAGTCTACAAGTTTTTGCTTTCGCGAGAGATCGCCCTTCACCATGCCTCCGAGTTGCGGTAGCGTAACGTGACTCTCGTCTAGAAAGAGGAGCATGTCGTCGGGGAAGAAGTCGATGAGGCACCAAGGTCGTTGACCCGGTTTGCGACCGGATAGATGCCGTGAATAGTTTTCGATTCCATTGCAAAAGCCGATTTCTTGCAGCATCTCCAAGTCGTATTCCGTGCGCATGCGTATTCGTTGCGCTTCGAGCAACAGGTTTTCCGACTCGAACCAAGCTACGCGTTCCTCCAATTCTTTACGAATCGCCGAAATGGCAACGGCTACTTTATCTTTGGTAGTTACATACTGGTTGGCTGGATATACGCGGTAGCTTTCAAGCCTGTTCAGAGTTTCTCCCGAGACAGGGTCAAGTTCTCTGATGTTCTCCACTTCATCTCCCCAGAACTCTATTCTCAAAAGGTTTTGGGAGTACGCGGGAAAAACATCGATTACGTCTCCCCTGGCCCGGAAATTTCCTGCCTTGAGTTCAACGTCGTTCCTCGCGTAGAGCCCCTCCACCAGTTTTTCCAGAAGCTTGTCGCGTCCGAATTCCTCTCCTACTGAAACTTCAAAAGAGAGTGCTCGAAAATCATCGGGAGAGCCCAGGCCATAGATACAAGAAACGCTGGCGACGACAATGACGTCTCGTCGGCTAATCAGTGAACCTGTGGCAGCAAGTCTCAAACGCTCAATTTCTTCGTTAATGGAAGAGTCCTTTTCTATGTAACTATCGGTAGATGGGACATATGCCTCGGGTTGGTAGTAGTCATAGTAGCTAACGAAGTATTCAACCGCATTGTGAGGAAAAAATGCCTTGAATTCCGAGTAGAGTTGAGCCGCCAAGGTCTTGTTGTGAGAAATGATTAGAGCCGACCGTTGCAATTGCTCGATCACGTTGGCCATTGTGAAGGTTTTTCCCGAACCCGTTACCCCTAGAAGAGTCTGGTGCCTGTTGTTTGAGCGAACGGAATCGACGAGTTTGCGAATTGCCTCGGGTTGGTCGCCTTTCGGCTTGTAGTCCGCGACCAAGCTAAAGTCCATGGCTTTTAAGTCTTAGTTTGTGTTCGTTTCAGGGTAGTAATCGGTTTCCCCTTCGGACTTGCCAATTACCACCGCCGCGCAACTGTCGCCGAATACGTTTACGGCGGTACGTGTCATATCTAAAATCCGGTCCACAACATAAACGATGCCGATGCCGGTGGCTATGCTTGCCTCGGGGAAACCTACGGCATTAAGGATCACGATAATGGCCACTAGGCTAGCCGAGGGAATTCCCGCTACGCCGATCGAGGTTAGTAAAGCCATCAGTACAACTGAAAATTGGGTGACCAATCCCATTTCGATTCCGAATAGTTGAGCCAGGAACACAACGACCACGCATTCGAAAAGAGCAGTTCCATCCATGTTTACTGTAGCTCCGAGGGGGAGGGTGAAGCTTGTTACCTTCCGCGAAACGCCTGCGCGCTTTTGGACGCACTCCATAGTTAACGGTAAGGTCGCAGAGGAAGACGCGGTTGAAAATGCCGTGAGAAGGGCAGGGGACATCGCATGGAAATGTTTCAAAGGCTTTTCTCTTGCCACGAATTTGAGAAAAAGAGGTAGGATTACAAAAGCGTGAATCGCCAGTCCCAGCAGAACGGTAGCGGCAAATTGTCCCATGACCCCGAAAAGTTCCGTTCCCGTCGTCATTATCGTTGGGGTTACCAGACCAAAGACTCCAAAGGGGGCGAAGCCGATTATGAATTTAGTGATGGCGAGGATGGCGGCGTTGAAGCTTTCCCAAAACCGGGTCTGACTCACCCGATGACTCTCCGGTAGCTTCGAGATAAAGAAACCTAACAGCAGGCTGAAAAAAATGAGACCCAGCAGTTGGCCTTCCGCAGCAGCTATGAAAAGGTTGGAAGGAATCATTCTCTGGAAAATCTCTAGAACGCTCCGAAAGCCGCCGCTTGCGTTTTCCAAAGCTCCTGCGATTTTTTCCTGATGAGCTGCCGATTCTTGAGCAAGCATGGTTGCTCGAAGATCCGGATCCACTTCTCCGGGTTGAAGCAAGTTTACGCACAGCAGACCTGTGACTACCGCGAAGAAGCCGGAGGCGGCGTAAAAAGCGAGAGTTTTTCTTCCCAGTCTGCCAAAGTCTTTCTCACCTCCCACGTTTATGATGCCGCAGATGATGGATGTGGTGACAAGGGGTACCACGACCATTTTCAGCGCGTTCAGAAAGAGCGTTCCCAGAAAACGTGTTCCGTACTCGAGATTATCAAACCATGCCGGTTTGCTTGCAACCCCTTCGGTCAAGTAGTTGGCGGTAATCCCTAGCGCAAAGGCCAATACGAGTGCTATGAGGATTTTCCAATGAAGAGCTAGCTTTTTCATATCGATTTATTTAACCTTGGAAAAGAGATGTGAGCAAGTCGAGGTTCGCGGCAGTGGGATCGGAAATCACAAGGTGGGCTCCGGCCGCTTTCAGCTTTTCGGCCTCACGAGTGGTGGCAAGGCCAAGAGCCTT
>JABHOU010000004.1 GCA_018695085.1 Opitutia bacterium
AAACAAGAAAGCAACACCTCGAACCTTCACTTCAAGATTCCCTTTCTGATAAGTTACCTAAGCCAGTTCATGACTCTCCTTCCGGGAGACGTGATCTCGACGGGGACCCCTCCGGGAGTGGGCCTCGGCTTAGACCCTCCACAATACCTGAAACCTGGCGACGTGGTGGAATTGGCAATAGAAGGTCTCGGCATGTCTAGCCAAACTGCAGTCGCAGCTCAGTGAATCTGGAACTACAAGGCAAGGTGGTGCTCGTCACGGGCGGGGCAAAAGGAATCGGCGAAGCGATTGTTCGTTCCTTTGCGGAAGAAAGCGCGGTAGTCTCCATCGTCGACCGCAACCCCGACGTCGCCGAAAAGCTTATTCAAGACATTGAATCCTCGGGAGGAAAAGCCTTCTGCATTCCCACCGAGCTCACGGACGAGGAGGCATGCCGCAACGCCATCGATCAAACCATCGACAAAGGAGGAGGTCTCGACGTACTCGTGCACAATGCGGGAGTGAACGACGGAGTGGGTATCGACTCCTCTCCAAGCGATTTCCTGAGCTCCATTCAAAAGAGCCTTTTCCATGTCTTCGCCCTCACCCACTTCGCCCTAGACAAGCTTGTAGAATCGAAGGGAAACATAATTAACATCGGCTCCAAGGTAGCCGTCACGGGACAAGGAGGAACCTCTGGTTACGCCGCGTGCAAAGGCGCCATGAACGCCCTCACCCGCGAATGGTCCCTCGATCTCGCCGAACGCGGCGTACGCGTCAACTCCGTCATTCCGGCCGAGGTAATGACCCCCATGTACAGGCGCTGGCTAAACTCTCTCGACAACCCCGAAAAAACCTTGGCCTCCATCGAGGAAAACATCCCACTCGGCAAACGGATGACCACGGACGCGGAAATCGCGGATGCGGTCGTCTTCTTAGCTTCCGCGCGCTCGTCTCATACCACTGGCCAAATATTCTATCCCGATGGCGGTTACGTTCACTTTGATCGCGCCTATGGAAAAATAAAACTCGACTAAAATCATTCGTGAAGTCCGACATCTGTATAATCGGCGGTGGGATCGTTGGCTTGGCCACGGCTTACCGTCTCACCGAAAGCCACCCGGACAAACGAATCGTCGTTCTAGAAAAGGAGACCCGCGTAGCCGAGCACCAGACGGGTCACAACTCGGGGGTACTGCACTCCGGCATTTACTACAAACCGGGTTCCCTCAAGGCGATCAACTGCCGCGCAGGAAAAGTCGCCATGGAAACCTTCTGCCAAAAGGAAGGCATCGACCACGATATCTGCGGAAAGGTAATCGTGGCCCTCGACGAGGAAGAAGTTCCTCGCATGCAAAAAATCTACGAGCGTGGCCAAGCCAACGGAATTAGCTGTGAGCTCATCTCGAAGGAACGCCTCGCGGAACTGGAACCTCACTCCGCCGGCGTCGCAGCCATACATGTACCCGAGTGCGGAATCGTGAACTATCGACAGGTCTGCGAACGGCTCGCGGAACGCGTCGATGAAAAGGAGGGCAACCAAGTCATAAACGATGCCAAGGTGACGCGAATCAGCAAGACTTCGGACGGTCAGATCGTACACTCGTCCCAAGGAGAAGTCGAAACCGCATTCATCGTAAATTGCACGGGCCTTCACTCCGACCGGGTGACCTCCCTGGGCGGAGAAACCCCACCCGCCAAAATCATCCCCTTCAAGGGCGAATACTACGAGTTAAAGGAGGAAGCTAGTCACCTCTGCCGCAACCTCATCTACCCGGTGCCCGACCCTCAGTTTCCTTTTCTCGGCGTCCACTTCACCCGGATGATCGACGACTCCGTCGAATGCGGCCCCAACGCCGTTCTCGCCTTTGGTCGCGAAGCCTATGGCAAGCTCGACCTCAACCTGCGGGATCTCCTCGAATCCCTGTTCTACCGGGGTTTCCAAAAAATGGCATGGAAACACTGGAAAATGGGCCTCGGCGAAATGTGGCGCTCCTACAACAAGGCGGCCTTCGTCAAGGCGCTGCGTCGACTCATTCCCGAGATCAACGCCGAGCATCTTAAATCGGTTCCTGCGGGGATTCGGGCACAAGCGGTGACCCCCGACGGCGGACTCGTCGACGACTTTCTCATTCAGGAAACGGATCGAATCGTGAATGTCTGCAACGCCCCGTCTCCCGCCGCCACCGCATCCCTCAACATCGGTAAACACATCGTCGAAAAACTTGAGGAGAGGTTCTACCCCTAGAACCATTGCTCGAGGGGAAGATAGGTCCAGTAATGTTTTTCCAAAAAATCAAGTCTACTCACAAAGCGTTTGCCATATGCCCCGTGGTTAATCTATGTGTGGCAATTCTTCTCTGATTTGCCCGGATGGCGGAATTGGTAGACGCGCCGGATTCAAAATCCGGTTCCCGCAAGGGAGTGAGGGTTCGATCCCCTCTCCGGGCACCATCTCGAAGGGAATAATAAAGGTAAATTTTTACTTTTTGTAAGATATTGTTTCAGAAAAGTTTGCAGGAATCACGATCTCAGGTAGCTTTGAGAAAAAAAACCCGGCCGCAAGAAGGGATTTGTAAGGTTAACAAAAATTCATATCGAGAGTTACCTTGGCCTTAACCCGAGGTGATACGATTTAAAGTATGTCGACCATAGAAAAAGGTGATTATGGCGGCACTCCAAGTAACCAGAAAGATGCCCCACCAAATTCCTGTTTCCTGAAAACCGTACTGAAAAGCCAAGAGATAAAAAACTAGGCAAGGAGCAAAGATTTGCCGATAAACCCCAATGATGATGGCGTAAAGAGGCCTTTTCAGCCCTTGGAGTAAGGAAACCGTCTGAAATAAAATGACGTAGGAGCAAAGCGTGATGGCCGCGATTCGAAGGTAGTCCACCCCATGCCCGACCACCACTGGATCATCGGTAAAGAAAGTCATCAATGGCTTAGGAAGAAAGAAGCAAAAGAAACCACCGAGACCCATCATTACCAGGCCATATTTCATGGTGGTGTTCCAAG
>JABHOU010000003.1 GCA_018695085.1 Opitutia bacterium
CGAGCCGTTTGGGCCGCATATTGGCGAAGCTTGTCCTCCCACACCGACATGACTTCGGGAGCCACGGGTCCTTTGTCGCTGGGAACACGGGCCTCCAATTCCAGAAATCGAGCATATTTAACGGCTAAAGCGTCTTGCCGCTCTTTAGTTTCGGCGGCAACGAGTTGGGCTTCGGCCAAGTTTTTTTCGGCGGCAAGCCATTCCACCCGCAAGCGAGCCATGTCCACCTCGTAGCGAGAATCATCAAGAATAGATTGGGTATCAGTTAGGTCTTCACCAACCAAAGGGGCGTCTTTCCTCAATACGACGGGTTCGCCAAAGGCAAACTCCTCATAGGGAGAATTGCGGCAACCGAACCCGAACAGAAGCAAAAAAGCCGCCGATATTGCAGCTTTTCGCTTTCCCTCGCTCTTGGTCACTTCTGCGACCAACTGCCTTTCGAACTTCGATACCAATGGCCTTTGCTGCCTTTGGCCCACATCCCCTTAGCCCATTGTTTGGCGATGTCCGAGGGAGAAGCATTCACTGCCTTGGCGGCTTGAACGAAATAAGAAGTGCGATCGGAGTTTTCACCCTTGGCTAATTTGACATCATTATCACCAGCGGATGGACGAACATAAAGCAGACCGTCACTCCCCTCTCCCACCGTTCCGGCGTTCTTGGCCGCAAGGACTTTCGGTAAGCGTTCCTTCATGCGATCCTTAAGATCGGCTTTGCCAAAACTAGTTCCCGCAAAGGCGAGCAGGGTTGCCGCAAAATAAATTAATCCTAGGACAGGTCTCATGGTCTCACTCCGGTTTTTTGCCGTCATCGGCATTGTTTTCCTCGGATTCGACATCACCGTACAAATCGTCCAAGAAGCTGTTCACTTCCTTTTCGATCTTGATCGTAATGTTGTGGTCGAGGGTGATGTGGTGCTCAGTCTTAATAGTCGTGCAACCCACGAAAGCGAGGATTGCAAAGATGAAAGTCAAACGTGTCGTTGATAGCATGGAATAAAACTTACTCTCGGAAGAGGCTTTCGCGCAACTGGATTCTAGAAAAAAATTGAATGTTGTTCAATCCACCCCAAGAGCTTTGGAGTTCAATTGAAGAAGTTCATCGAATCCCGCAAGAATCTTGGGACGGTAATCTAGGCTTATGAAGGTTTTTTTGTCGATCTGCGATTTCCCTTGAACGTCGCCCAATATGCGCCGTTGCCCATCTTCCATCAGAAAATCGAGACGAAGACGTTTTACGTCCAAGTCCTTCAGCGCCAACTCCACTTGACGCAATCGTTTGAACTCGGCTGACCCTGGTTGCACGTCGGAGGTAAGAATTCCATCCGAACGGTAGCGAAGACGCCCAGGCGCCCCCGGATTGAGTTCGAGATAACCTCCGACGTAATCCCATGCTCCGTCTCGATTACTCAGAGGGATAAGTCCTGAGAACTTTCCTTCGACTTCGCCGTCGAACTTATTGAGAAGAGCGACAACTTCGCTGCCATCGACGTCGCGCAAGCGAATGGCCAACTTCTTTTCTTTGTCCTCCAACCTAAAGCGAGTCGGCTCGAAAACGACTTCGCCGCCAAACAAGCTGGCATTCCCTTCATGGAGTGCGAAGGTTCCATTGACTTCAAGGGAAAACAGGAAGCGAACGTCGAGGAGGGCCAGTTCCCCATAGCGAATAGCGTCGAAACGCAATTCTTGAGGACCCTCAGAAACAAGAGGGTCAAGGGAAGACAGTGTAATTACGCTCTTAACACCTTCGATGCTTAGGGGGAGATCAGGAATACCGAATTTAGATGCGTTAAGGTCGATGGACACGCTTCCATTCTCGAATTGCTCAATGGTGACCTTGGCAGGTTTCAGTTCGTGTACGGAATCGTCCAAAGTGAAAGAAAACGAGTCCACTAACACCTTACTTGGCTCAAGGAGGTGAAACGACAACGCCACATCGGATACGAGAACTTCATCTCTACCTCCGTAATAAATGGAGTCGAAACGCAATTCTTGAAAACCTGAAGTCGAAAGAGGATCAATGGTGGAGAGAGCAATTCCACCACTAATGCCTTCCACTCTTACGAGAAGATCCGGAATACTGAAGATGGAAGTATTCAGGTCGATAGACACGCTCCCATTCTCGAATTGCTCAATGGTGATCTTGGCCGGATTCAGTTCGTAGGCGGAACCGTCGAAAGTTAAAGCTAACGAGTCAACGACCACCTTGTTCATGTCAAGGAGGTGAAACGACAAAGCAACATTGGACACGAGCGATTCCTCTCCAATAATAATGCTTTCTCCGGAAAGGCTTTGCGGAAAGGACAGGTAGGGTTCCCGGAAAGGTTCGACCACTCCAGTGTAGGAAAAGTTACGAAAAACGACGCCTTGCTCAGGAAGCACAGCATCGGTAGGAGCGACTTGCACGGCAAAAGTTTCCCCACTCTCGAGGAAAGCAACGGTAATCTCCCCCTCGTAGAGGTTGAAGACAAAGTCTCCCTCAATGAAAGAGAAATCGTCAAACCCAAAGGTTTTACTTTCACCGAGAGGAAGTCGAGTAGGATCGGCGTATGAAATTCGCCAACTTGGCAGAGTCAAGTTGCTTAGCGTCATGGTCGGCAAGGGGGCAAAGGTCTGAAATCGATCCACACTAAGACTAGCTTCACAGGCATTGGAATCAACGAAAGCCTCGACAGTCCAGTTTTCCGCTATGCCCGTAGCGTTTGCCTCGGTCGTCCCATTTGCGTCTATCCTCCAAGTCCCGTCGCCGGTTTCCGAAGCGGACATCAAAAAGTGGGGAATTCGCAGGGTTTGCCCTAGTGCAGCAAGAGAAAGATCCCCGGCATTTACATCGAAGAAGGGAGAGACGAGAGTTTCGCCAAGTATCTCTGCTTCGCCTTCGATCTCGGCGAAACCGCCATAAAGAGAAAATTCATCAAGCTCGTATGGCAATGACCACGCACTAATTGCCTTTTTCAAGGCGACTAGGTTGGCAAAACTAAAATGAGAACTCAAAGAAGTGACGTTTCCATCAGTCACCAAGTTGGTCTGAACGGCAACGGGCGCTTTCCCGATAGAACCGTTGAGGTCTAGGCTGATTGCGCTCGATCCTGCCGACAAGCGAGCAGCGACCCGAGCACGACCTTGAGAATCTCCGTAATTCACGGTAATGTTCGCGTCATGAAGTTGGAGATACCGGAAGGCGGGTTGCTCCAAAAACAAACGAATTTGTTCCTCGATGGTTTCATCGCTTAAGGAAGGTTCGGCCAACTCGTCGACCCACGCTTGCATATCCAATGCAAGGCGAAGGTCGAACAATTCCAGCTCTTCGACCACTCCATCGAGAATTTCATCCAAATCGTAGGTAACCGCCAACTTGGCCAACGTCAGGTCCGTTTTATCGTCCGACAAGCGAAGCCCCGTAATGGAAGAACTCTTGGAGGAAAGTTCGATTTGCTCGATAACGACTGTCGGCTCATGAAAACCGACCTCGCTCGCCTCATCCGCAAGAATATACTCGAATAATGGCTGCAACCTCCACCATAGGATCGACAAACCGCATACGAGCAACACTAACACGCCGATAAAGAGCCGCAGGCAAAATCGCCTGACTCGCAAAGTTTTGAGTTCCTTTTCACTCATGTCATTTGCACGATGCGCGATGGAAGGAGAGTGGAAAGACAAAAGAGTTTACTTCCTTTGACGAGAAAAGCCGTTATGGCTAACATTTTACAAAATGAAAGTTCCATTATGACAAAGGTAGGATTCATTGGTGCGGGAGATATCTCGCTGTTGCACGCCGAGGGCGTCAAGGAAACACACGGAGCCGAGTTGGTCGGCATTTGGAACCGCACTCGGTCGCGGGCCGACGAGAAGGCCGCCTTGTTCGACTGCCAAGTGTTCGACTCTCCCGAAGCGCTTATGGAGGCCGTGGATGTGGTCTATGTTCTCACGAATATGGAAACACATCACGAGTATGCCCTAATGGCAATCGAACATGGTTGCCACGTACTCGTGGAAAAGCCGACCGCCATCACCATTGAAGAAATCCTCGAGATGAAGGAAGCGGCAACCGCCAAAGGCGTAAAGATCGCGCCCGTACACAACTACATATACGAGCCAAGCGTAATGAGAGCCAAGGACCTGATTGAAAGTGGCAAACTTGGCGACTTGGTCGCCGTATACGTTCTTTACAACATCCACCACCCTGAAGAAGTGGCTGCGCGATATCCGGGCGTCATTCGACAAATCCTCACTCACCATGCATACTGTACCCTCTATGCAGTGGGAGAACCGGAAAAGGTTTCCTGCATGAAAGCCACTGTCAACGACGGCTCGGTACCACAGGAAAACATTGCCATGGCCACCTTGAAAATGAAGAACGGGGCCCTCTCCCACCTTTGCGCCAGTTTTGCCGCCGACGACCATGCGGGTGACCCCTGGACCTTCATGATCAAGGTGATCGGCACCAAGGGCGCCACTCGCTACAGCTACAGAGACTGGGTGGAAAACACTCCCGCCGTAGTCCATTCGCAAACCTATTCCGCCTATCCCTATACCATCCGGGCAACAGGCAAGCATTTCATAGAAAGAGTAGTCGGGCTTGGTGAAGAGCCACTTTCCACTTTGGACGATGCGATAACTTGTATGAAAATAATCGAAGCCTGCGAAACCTCCGTCGAGGAAGAGCGGCACGTTGGGATCGAATAATTCCGAATCGATCATGGCCCACATCGTCGCAATTTGGCGAAATTCACTACACACGATTCTCGACGTCTACGAACGACGTCGTGGTCCGCTAAGGATATTTTTCCCACTCCTTTTCCTGTTCTTCGTTTTTCTAAACGTGGGTTGCTATTGGTGTGGAATCTTCACCGCTTTTCCGCAATATATGCTCACCCACGAGGCGGACCACTATCTAAAGCTACAGTTTCCCGTAGGAATCCTTGGGGCTCTGTTCGATAGCCTATCCTTCTTCGTGACAATTTGGATCATTCGTCGCGCCCTCGCCTCCGAAAAAGCTTCTGAATACATATTCCACCTCTCGCTGGACTTGGTAATCGCTGTAATCGCTACTTTCTGGGTGCTCTTCGTCTTCACCTCGGGCGGATGGTTGATAAGCCTGTTCGAGAGCGTGCCGGAAGGACTGGCACTTCGGGGTGAGAAGTACACCGCCCGAGCCGTCCAAGCCCTACAAGACCCCACGGGACGCGAAAACGCCAAGAACATATACTTCGGAATCATCATGGGCGTATCCGCCGCATTACCCACCTGCATTCACCTATTTCTCTTTTTTAGCTCCTCTATAATAGCTTTGAGAAACAAAGTTTTTGAAACCAAATCCATTATCGATCAAAAAGAGAAAAAATGTCCCTAACTCGAAAAGAGATAATTTAATTACATCAATTGCATAGCATAAGAATAAATTATATAGTTTGCATTGCATAAAAACTTTTTAAATCATTGCAACCATGCCGAGTATTTACGACCTAAAGCCAAAGTTCCAAGGTCTATTGCGACCGATCACGAAAAGTTTGGTGAATCTTGGCGTCACCGCAAACCAAGTGACTGTTTTTGCCGCAGTCTTATCGATAGGAGCAGGAGCTTGCATTGCCGTTTGGCCAACAGAGCAGTGGCCCTTGCTCATGATTCCGGGCATGCTGTTCGTGCGGATGGCATTGAACGCGATCGACGGCATGCTGGCTCGCGAGCATGACATGAAGTCCGATCTGGGGGCAGTGCTCAATGAAATCGGAGACGTCGTATCGGACTCCGCCTTGTATTTGCCTCTAGCCCTTCTGTCCGGCTTTCGACCCGACTTGATCGTCGCCATCGTGCTACTTTCCGTAATCAGCGAAATGACCGGAGTCGTGGCCGTTCAAATTGGTGCGAGTCGTCGCTACGAAGGCCCGATGGGGAAGAGCGATCGTGCCTTCGCCTTCGGATTGATCTGCCTTTTGCTTGGCTGTGGCGTATCGTTGGAACCTTGGCTTGATATTGCCCTAGGGCTTATGCTTTTTCTACTATCGGTAACGATATTAAATAGAGCAAAGCATGCCCTGCAGGAGGTGAAAGTATGAATTTCATGACGCTAGATCCATCCGTTCGGTGGAGCCTCGCGGCAATATTCGGAGCCCTTCTCCTCTCCACGATAATTGTTCAAACGCTTATTCGGCTGAAGCCTTCCGGAGATTTTTCCAACCTCCGACAACGAGTGAACTCTTGGTGGGTGATGGTCACGGTATTTTCGCTGGCCATGACCCTTAGCCGAAACGTATCGATCGTCTTTTTCGGATTCATGAGCTTCTTGGCCCTTAAGGAATTTCTATCCCTTATTCCGACAAGAAGGGCGGATCGACGGGTTTTGTTTTGGGCTTACTTGGCGATTCCACTGCAATTCTACCTCGTATATTTGGAATGGTACGGGATGTTCATCATTTTTATCCCCGTTTACATGTTCCTGTTGTTGCCTCTCCGGATGGTCACGATTGGCCAGACAAAAGGCTATGTCCGTGCCGCAGGTACAATCCATTGGGGGCTCATGCTGACGGTTTTTTGCCTCAGTCACACGGCCTTCATGCTAGTTCTTCGAGAGTCCAAGGCACCTGATTCATTCCCAGGACCTGGTCTTGTTCTCTTTCTGGTCGTGCTTACCCAGCTAAACGACGTCTGCCAGTTCATTTGGGGTAAATCACTCGGGCGAAGGAAAATACTTCCTAAAGTCAGTCCCGGAAAAACTTGGGCCGGCTTTCTGGGAGGAGTGTCCACCACGACAGTCATAGCGTGGCAAGCAGGCCCATTCCTCACCATGCTCAATGGATGGCAATCCTCTGTTGCCGGGTTGATAATAGGGATCGGAGGATTCGTAGGTGACGTCAACCTCTCGGCTTTGAAACGCGACCTGCAGGTTAAGGACAGCGGCAGTCTGCTTCCGGGTCACGGCGGCATACTCGATCGAGTGGACAGCCTCACCTATGCCGCGCCTCTCTTCTTTCACTATGTTTATTGGCTGTATGACTTCCAAACTTTCGGGACCAGCATAGGGCAATAAATGAACAAGCTCTGCCGCTTGCTTTTCTTCGCCCTCTTCGTGCGACCCATCATGCTGATCGTCCTCGGACTGAATGTCCGTCGCCGAGAAGGATTGCCCGCCAAAGGTCCCGCCGTGCTAGTGGCCAACCACAACAGCCATCTCGACGCCGTGACCCTTATGAGCCTTTTCCCCCTCCGCATGCTTCCCAAACTGCGACCGGTAGCTGCTCAGGACTATTTTTTCCGCAACCCCTTGCTCAAGTGGTTTGCCCTGCGCATCATGGGCATTCTCCCCTTGGACCGGGAAGTGAAATCAAAGCGAAAACACCCTCTGGCGGGAATCAACGAAGCCCTTGACCGGGGCGAAATCGTGATCGTGTTTCCCGAGGGCTCACGCGGCGCTCCCGAGCAGTTGGGCGACTTCAAGGTAGGCATCGCCCATATCGCCAAGAAAAGCCCGAAAGCCCCCGTGATCCCTATCTACATGCACGGTCTGGGCAAGGTCCTTCCGAAAGGAGAAGCTCTATTGGTGCCCTTTTTCCTTGATGTTTTCATTGGTGAACCCATCCCTTGGGAAGGCAACAAAACCGAATTCATGGAGCACATGACCAACCAAATGACAGCCCTCG
>JABHOU010000653.1 GCA_018695085.1 Opitutia bacterium
ATGCGACCTCGAGATTTCTCGGTGGTTAATCACGATGCTTCTGGTTTAGGTAAAGCTAACAGTTCCCAAGATTTAAAGAAATGGGAGCAAGATACAAAGACTCTTCGTTTAACTGCCGTCAAATGGTTGTTGGCTTCCTTGAAGGCAGATGAGGTAACTCCTACAACCCAAGACGAATTAGAACTTCTTGCCTTGGCCCGTCTTCAAATGACCTTGCCGCCTAAACCAAGAGTCTCATCCACTGCCTCATGGCCTTGGCGCAATGTTTATGAGAAGTTTCGTGTTGCCTTGAACGAGGGTGAACCCCACCTGCCAATCGTTCATTTCATCGTGGCATTACCAGAGGGTGTGACTTGGCCTGCCGATTTGACGGAGACTGCGGGCGAATTTGCCCGTATGGCCAAAGGCCAGCTAACATTCATCAACTCGACCTCTCCCTGATCCCGTTTCGTGTTGATGAGGATGCTTTCCGAGCCGATAGAGGTCTCTCGTAGGCTTCTTTTATTCGGAAGCCTTTTGTGTGGAATGGCACCGCTTGCTTTTTCAGATTCCGGTGTTTCTACTATTTCCGAAGTAATCTCGGACGATTATTCGACCTTATGGGTACTTCTAGGTTTGGTTTTGGCTTCTATGGCTACTTGGGTTTATGGGCGTTGGGGTGGGCTTGCTGTGCCCCCTTCCACGCGTCGAAAGGCTTGGTTCGTATCTTTCTCTTTGTTGGCTAGTGGCGTTTGGCTTGGTTACCCTACGGAAAAAGAGGATTTGAACGCACTTAAATGGGAGAAGTGGTCACCTGAGCGCGAACTAGAGTTACTGGATTCCGGTAAGGCAGTATATGTCGATTTTACGGCTAAGTGGTGTTGGAGCTGTCAAGTTAACAAGCGCGTTTTTCATTATGAAGACATAATCCGCAAGATCCGGGAATTGGATATTGTGCTACTAAAGGCGGATTGGACCGATAAAAATCCTGTCATTCTTAGTGCGTTGCAAAGCTATGGGCGCGAGGGCGTTCCTCTAAATATCTATTACAAGTCTCACGAACCAGAAGCATTGCCCCCCACGCCTATCTTGATGCCGGAGGCCTTGACTGAGAGCATTGTTCTGGATGTGCTTGAGACGGGCAAACCTTTCATGAAATCAGGTGAACAAGGATTTGTAGCCATACTCGGATTTGCCTTTCTCGGTGGTCTAATCCTAAATTTGATGCCGTGTGTATTTCCCGTTCTTGGGCTGAAGATCATGGGCTTCGTCAAACAGGCTGGAGAAGATAGAAAGAAAATTGCCCGACACGGTTTTATTTTTACTGGGGGGGTGTTGGTTTCCTTTTGGCTTTTAGTCGGCGTTCTTCTGTGGTTGCGTAATACGATGAAGCAGGAACTGGGTTGGGGCTTTCAATTGCAAGAACCTGGTTTTGTCTTTGTGCTGGCGCTTGTGCTTTTGATCTTTGCCTTGAGCCTGAGCGGTGTTTTCGAGATAGGACTGTCGCTCACGGGCACGGGGGCCAAGCTTAGCAGGCAATCGGGTTACGCTGGATCATTCTTTTCGGGCGTACTTGCTGTGGTGGTCGCCACGCCATGCATGGCGCCCTTTCTTGGTGTCGCCGTGGGAGCGGCCTTGGCTATGGCATGGTTGCCGGCCCTTGCGGTTTTTACCTGTGTCGGTTTGGGATTGGCTTTTCCCTATCTACTCTTGTCCTTGATGCCGAACTGGATAAGTCGTTTGCCCAAGCCGGGAGCTTGGATGGAATCCTTTAAGCAGGCGATGGCCTTTCCTATTTACGCTACGGTCGTCTGGCTCGTCTGGAACTTGTCTGCCCAGTTAGGCTAAAGAAAAAAACTCAGCCGGCAGCTGAAAATGCTGTGCCTTGGAGTTGAAACCTAGAGTGCTTCGTCTGCTTGTTCTCCTGTTCGAATTCGGATGGCCTGTTCGAGTGGTTGTACGAATACTTTCCCATCCCCGATCTTCCCTGTTTTTGCGGAGGTCGTGATGGTCTCGATCACCTTGTCGGTTATCTCGTCCGATACCGCGATTTCGATCATTACCTTCGGGAGGAAGTCGATTGTGTATTCACTACCTCGATAAATCTCCGTATGGCCCTTTTGCCTGCCGAATCCTTTTGTTTCAATGACCGTCATTCCTTCGATTCCGATTTCGGCAAGGGCATCCTTAACGTCATCTAACTTAAAGGGTTTTATAATGGCTTTAATTAATTTCATGAGGGAGTTGCTGCTTGTTTGGATTTAAAATTATTGAATATTATAACCATTCTCACCATGCGAGGATTGGTCAAGACCCATCGTTTCGTCTTCTTCGGATACGCGAATACCTCCAGTTAGAACCGAAGTAATCTTAACTATAATATAGGTGGCTACTACCGATAGGGCGATAGCCGCGAGACAGCCTTTCGCTTGAACGATGAATTGATCTCCCGCGGTGTCCAAGTTGATGCCTTGGCCACCAAAGGTTCCTTCGACTCCGAGAAAGGCAACCATCAGAGTTCCTAGGATACCTCCCACTCCATGCACGGCAGCGACATCAAGAGAATCATCAATATTTAGCTTCTCCTTAATGATCCCACAAGCGAAGTAGCATACAATTCCCGCAGTTGCCCCGATAATTATGGCACCCATTGGACCGACGTTTCCTGAGGCAGGCGTGATCGTGGCCAAACCGGCGACCATCCCGGTAACTATTCCGACAAGGCCGGGTTTTCCTGTTTGCTTCCACTCTACGAACATCCATACCAAACTTGCAGTAGCTGCTGATATGTGAGTCACGAGCATGGCCATGCCGGCGCTTCCATTCGCGGCAGCGGCACTACCTGCATTGAAGCCAAACCACCCGACCCAAAGCATCGCGGCGCCAATCATTACCAAACCCGGACTATGGGGTGGGCGAAGGCTCTTTGGAAAACCTTGTCGTTTACCGAGCATTGCGGCAATTGTAAGTGCGGAAGCACCTGCCGTTGCATGCACTACGATGCCGCCTGCGAAATCGATCACTCCTGCCTTTGCTAGCCAACCTCCGCCCCATACCCAATAACAGGCTGGTACATAAACAATTAGAAGCCAAAGCCCACTAAAAATCATCATTGCCGAGAATTTGATTCTTTCGACAAAGGCTCCTACGATCAGTCCCGGGGTAATGATTGCGAAAGTCATTTGGAATACTATCCAAACTGATTCAGGAAAGTCGCCATTTAGAGAGTCGGCAGTCAAACCGTTGAGAAACAATCTTTCCGTTCCTCCAATCCATTCGCCACCTTCGGTAAGAGCCAAACTGTAACCACATACTACCCAAATGATCGAGGCTATGCAGGCAATGGTAAAGCAATGCATGAGTACCGACAGCACGTTTTTGGATTGAACTAGACCACCATAGAATAAAGCCAGTCCCGGAAGGGTCATGAAAAGGACAAGTGCAGTGGCGGTAAGCATCCACGCGGTGTTTCCGGTGTCAGGACTCTTTGAAGCGGTGGGAGCACTGTTTGATAGTGGTTGGTCACTTGCAACAGATTCAATCGTAACTCCATTCACATCCGTTGAATCTTCCTGGGCGGCAAGAGGCAAAGTCAGAAGCATGATACATGGGAGTATGGTTATCGTTCGTAGCCATACGCCTAATATTGTCAGATGTTTGAATTTCTTCATATCTTTCGCTCCTTTGGTTTTTCTTTCTTCGTGTATTTTAGCTTCTAATCATAATTATCACACCCAATCCCCGTACTGATCTATGAATGGAATTCAAGACAAAACTTAAATGGATTCATGATTTGCGATGAATCCCTTCCATCCCGATACTTCTTAGCCTCCCTTTTGCTCAATGGAAAAGGGCCGACCCTCGAAAGGATCGGCCCTTGAAAATCGACCGCATGAGGTGCGGTCAAAGAATAGCATTTCGCTTAGACGGCTTCGTCTCCTTTTTCGCCAGTGCGAATGCGTACGGCTTGCTCTATGGGTAGGACGAACACCTTGCCGTCTCCAATCTTACCTGTTTGGGCGGATGTAACGATTGCATCAATAACTTTATCGACGACCTCCTCTCCTACTGCCACTTCTAGCTTTACCTTTGGTAGGAAGTCCACGGTGTATTCGCTCCCGCGATAGATTTCAGTATGACCTTTCTGGCGACCGAAACCTTTTACCTCTGAGACCGTCATTCCCTCCACGCCAATTTCCGTGAGAGCGTCTTTGACTTCGTCCAGTTTGAACGGCTTTATGATTGCTTTGATAAGTTTCATTGAATTTTCTTTCTCTTTGTTAGTGGGGTTAGGAGGAATATCCTGTTTCGCCATGGTCGGTTAGGTCGAGTCCCGTTTCTTCGGAATCCTCGTCGGAACGAATGCCGCCCACAACGGCACCTGCGATCTTAAGTGCGATAAATGAGACTACTCCACTCCACGCGATGGTAAAGAGTACGCTCTTGGCTTGGATCCACAGTTGGTCGCCTATGACAAAGCTTTCACCTCCATGCGTTGCATCGACTATAAGGCAACCCGTGAGCAAAGCTCCAACGATGCCACCCACGCCGTGGACGCCGAATACGTCGAGACTGTCGTC
>JABHOU010000002.1 GCA_018695085.1 Opitutia bacterium
AGGCGCGTTGTGGTGGGCGCTTCTCACGATGGCCCATTCCTTCATCATGCGGGCGAAACCCGGGATGTGCTCGCCCACGTGGATTCCTGGCACGGCCGTGGGAATCTCCTTGAATTGCCCGCGAACGTTGGATGCCGCGCTTGGCTTCATGTCGAAGGTGTCGAGATGGCTCAATCCTCCCCAGGCGAAAAGCACGATGCAAGACTTGGCCCCGCCGAAACCGTAGGCTGCTTCGTCGTTTCGCCTTTCAGTAGCTTGCGACCGTAAAGCTAGAATTTGGGGCAATCCCAAACCCGACACGCCCAGCTTTAAAAAAATTCGACGACTCCACCGATTCATTTAACGGCTAAATATTCCCACAAAGATGAGATTCGTCAACGGGGTATGAGGGCAATTAGGAAATCTTGTCTTCTCACTGCCGACGGCAAGGGAATGCCCTCACCAACAGTCCTTGCTCTATTCTTGGCTAAGGGCGCCGATAATTCTTAACAGATCTCCGGCTGGAATCTTTTGAATGTAGCTCTTCTTTGTCCTTTTGAAGTAAAAGACCTTGTCCTTCCCCGAGGGTTCCACCCAGAAACATTGCCAGCGTTCGTTTCCCAGTTGGTTGAGTTCTTTTTCCATTTCCGTGCTGGCTTTGCCTCCGAAAGCGACGATTTTATATTCCCAGTCGCCCATGTTCTCTATGTCCTCTTTGACCCACTGCTTGGTTTGTTCGGTGAGTTCCTTGCCGTCGCCAAAATTCTTTTCATAGAGTTTCTTGCCGCTTTCGACTTTCTCGTCATAAGCCTTCTTGAGGCGGTCCAGATACGATTTTTCCTCTTCCTTCTTTTCTTTCTCTGCGGGATGAAGATAGAGAGGAATTAGGCAGAGCGTAAGGAATGCAGTGAGTGTTTTTTTCATGATCGAGTTCTCTGTTATGGGTGGCGCTTCAAGGCCAATGCTTTAAGTGGCGAACTTGGATTCCTTGTTTCTTGGAGGAGTCGGCCTCCTTTGCAAGGAATTTGGCGAACGGATTATGCGATAACGTTTGATCGCAAGTTTGATCGTATTGATGAATGATTGATGAGATGGACCTCACCACCGATCCGATTCCAGTCCTCGTCCGGAAAATCGCCGTGCCCGCGAGCATCGGTTTTTTCTTCAATACCATGTACAATGTGGTCGATACCTATTTCGCCGGCTTTATTTCGACCGAGGCTTTGGCGGCATTGTCGATCTCCTTTCCCGTGTTCTTCATCATTATCGCGATGGGCACGGGAATATCCCAAGGCGGAACCGCCCTTATCGCCAACGCCCTCGGCGAAAAGGATAGCGAGAAGGCTCACCACGTTTGCGTGCAGTGCCTGTCTTTCGGAATCCTCTTCGCCATCGGTCTGACCATTCTTGGCTTTGCCTTTGCGCCATTATTGTTCGGAGTGCTGGGAGCGACGGGTGATTACCTCGAACTGGCTCTGGATTACATGAATGTCATTCTTGCGGGGACCGTGTTCTTTGTTCTGCAATCGATTCTGAACGCCTCGCTGAATTCTCAAGGAGACACCAAAAGCTACAGAAACGTCTTGATTGCAGGGTTCTTCTTGAATTGCGTGCTCGATCCTTGGTTCATGTTTGGCGGATTTGGAATTCCCGCTCTCGGGATTCGTGGTGTCGCCTTGGCGACGGTTGTCATCCAGATCTTGGGAACGGTCTACCTGCTTCGCAAGTTGACCGCTACCAAGCTTTGGGAGGGGCTCATCCTGTCGGAACTTGTTCCTTCCTCCAGTTACAAGGAAATAGCCCGCCAAGGTATCCCCGCCAGTTTGAACATGGTGACGGTGGCCATCGGTATTTTTGTCATTACCTTCTTCATAAGCCAGTTTAGTACCGAAGGCGTTGCCGCCTACGGCATTGCCACGCGAATCGAGCAAATCGTTCTGTTGCCGACCATCGGTCTGAACATCGCCGTTCTTTCCCTTACCGGGCAAAACAACGGGGCAAAGAAGTTCGATCGGGTTCGTGAAACTTGGAACACCACCATGAGGTACGGTCTGATGATGATGGCTGTCGGCGGTTTCTTTATCTTCTTTCTTCCCAAACCGTTGATGACTTTCTTTACCGATGATCCGGTGGTGGTCGGACATGGCGTCGACTACCTTCGAATCGCGGCCATCACGCTGTGCTCCTACGTCGTCCTGTTCCAGACCGTTTCCTTGCTTCAAGGTCTAAAAAGGCCCCTTTACGCCATTATCATAGGGGTTTATCGGCAAGTTTTGGCTCCTTGCCTAGTGTTCTATCTCTTGGCTTTTTACTACGGTTTTCAGGAAACAGGAATTTGGTGGGGTATCTTTCTGGTCACTTGGAGCGCAGCCATAATCACCTTTTTCTATGGTCGGCATACTTTAAATCGTATCACCTCGGGTTAAGGCCAAGGTAACTCTCGATATGAATTTTTGCTGACCTTCCAATTCCCTTCTTGCGGCCGGGGCTTTTTTCTCAAAGCTACCTGAGATTGTGTGTCTTACTGGAGAAATAAAATGCGCTGGGGTCATTGCGGGCCTGTTCTTTTTTGTTTGTTCGGTGCCGGCGGCTGAACCTTTGGAGGAAGTTCAGGAGGCATGGGGTAAAGGCGACTACGCGGTAGTTGTGACGAAAGCTGTCGAGGCTCTAAAGGAGAATGAATGGAAGGAGGATTTGTGGGTTCTGCAGATTCGCGCATTGATGGCCCAAGGGAAATACGAGGATGCCTTGAAGACAACCGCCGCGGCCTTGTTGAAAGTCTCCCGAGGTGTTCGCGTACGGTTGTTGGCGGAAGAGGTGTTTCGTCATAATGGCGATTCCAAGCGGGCCGATGCGGTGTTGGCCGAAATCAATCAGCTGGCGGGCTCGCGGGCGTGGGCCTATCGAAACGCTCCCGATTTAGTGGCCTTGGGGCGAACCGCCCTCAAGCTGGGTGGCGAGCCAAAGCTGGTGCTGGATAACCTTTACTCGGGAGCTCGGGAAAGGGACGCCGATTACGTGGGGGTGCCTCTTGCTATTGGTGAATTGGCCTTGTCGAAAAGTGATTTTGCCTTGGCGGGGCGAACCTTTCAGCTGGCCCTCAAAAAACATCCCGAGAACGCCGAACTGCATTTCGGGGCAGCCCGCGCTTTCGCCCCCTCGAATAGGATGGCGATGTTGGAATACCTGCAGGCGGCTTTATCCATTAACCCGAATCACGCTGCCTCCCTCATCCTCTTGGCCAATCACTTGATCGACGTGGAGGCTTACTCGGAGGCCGAGAAGCAATTGTCCAAAGCTCTCAAGGTGAATTCCCGGCATCCCGAGGCGTGGGCCTGCCGTAGCATCATCGCCCATCTGCGTGAGAATAAGGAGGTCGAGAAGGACGCCCGCGAAAAGGCTCTCGCTCACTGGAAGAACAATCCGATGGTGGATTACCTGATCGGGCGGAAGCTTTCGCAGAGGTACCGTTTTGTGGAAGGCGCGGAACATCAGCGCCTGGCGCTGGCCTTTGACGGTGATTTCCAAC
>JABHOU010000259.1 GCA_018695085.1 Opitutia bacterium
CGATCCGTTCAGCGGTTGCAGCAACGTACTTCGCCCGATAGCCATACTTTAGAGCCCTAAAGTCTGGCTCAGCCACCTCGGCAAGTCTTTCCCAAGTTGGAATTGCATGTATGCCCGGAACAAGTTCTTTTCCGAATTCCCGGGCTGTCTTCAGGCACAGATCTTTTATTTGTGGAATGCTTTTAACTGAGCTTAGCAGGAAGCAAAACAAGGTCTCGGAGAGGGGTTGCCTGAGGATTCTAAGACCACGAAATCTCTTCATTGCATCGGCAAGAACAGGATCGCTTCGCCAAGGCAACGAGTCGCATATTGCATCGTATTCGGAATCAATGGCAAGGTAGCGAAGGATTTCCTTTCTTTCTAGAGTTCGTTGTTTAGGAGTTCGCCACTCAAGAGAGCCAGACGTGATTCTTAACTCGGTGATATTATCTCCCCAAGTGCCCAGCCATGATCCAGAGGCTGTTTTTGCCCAAAGGAAAGATTGGCCTCCTTCGAGGGTCTCGGCGAGGGAACGTTCGGTGAAGCTGGTTTTCTTTCCCAGGCTACGCCAAGGGGTGAAGGTCACGATCCGCTCTCGACCTTGTCGGCAGGATGTTCCCAGAGAAAGCTTTTTCTCTCGGCTAGAACCTCGCCGGAGGCATCGACCAAACGCAAGCGCCAAGCAACCGGCCGAGCAGTCTTATCGGGCCAGTCATCACCGGTTAACCCGATATATACTTCTTTGCCGCGTGTACGTTTTTCGGGAACCGGAATGCGAATCGTTTGGGTTTCGGGATCATCGGGTCGGATAAACTCAACAACGAATTGAGTTCCCTGCGGGAGCTTGCGGGAATGTTCGTCCAGCGAAAGAATGAAATAGAGCCCCTCCCTTTCCGCAGGGTGCGAACGACAAAGGAAACGATTGCCCGGATTTTCCCGGCCAGTAAAGTATTCGCTGATTCTCTTGAATGATTTCGCCTCGACGTACCTGTAGGCAACGTGACGAAACTCAAGCGCATGGGTAGCCGATAAACCGGCCAAGTGAATCGCGCAGAAATATAAAAGAGCTCGGCGTTTCATGAAGATCGCCGAGGAAACACTCAGTCCTCTTTCTTCTCTTCTTCGGGAGATTCTTCCTCCGTAGCATCGCTGGATTCCACATCCGATTCAGCTTCCTCGGATGACTCTTCGGCAGCCGCAACTTCTTCTTCTGCGGGCTCTTGATCGTCGCTCGCATCATCAGCTTTCGCATCGGGTTGCGCACTTGATTCGCCTGCATCTTCAGATTCAGAAGATTCTTCCTCCTCGGCGGGTTCCTCGGCTTCAGGCTCGGCTTGTTCAGCGGAATCTTCGGGCGACTCCTCTTTGGCCGCAACCTCTTCGACGGGGGTTTCCTCTGCTGGTGTCGATTCCGCAGACTGAGTCTCTTCGCTTGAAGTCTCCTTCTCTTCCACGGAATCTACTCCAAGGATATCGACAGACGAGGCTTTATCGGCAACAGGCTCCTCGACCACTTCTTCCTTCACTTTCTCGGAAGCAGACTTCTTGGGAGACGCCTTGCGTTTCGACTTTGGCTTTGCAGCCGCAGTTTTCCGTCCCTTCTTAGAAGCAGGGAGAGATTCTTTTAATGCCGCCTTACGGCGAGCCAAATAAGCCTTGCGGCGCTTACGCTTTATAACCTTCTTGTATTGAGTGCCCATGGGTTTGTATATTGGGGAAACTTTCTAAAAATAGGAAAAACGAGCTCTATGGCAAGGTTCAAGAACGCCATTAAAAAAAACGGGGCGGAATAGCTTTTGACTACCCCAGCCCCGAATGACTTGTTCGAATATCCTTAGCTAAACCAAGCCAAAATACTAACTACCAGGCATACTGCCAACCAAGGCTCCATATGGAATCGGTTTCCAGTTGCACGCCGTTTACATCTTCGCTCATCGGGGTTTCCCATTCGACTGCCAGACGATGCCCCTTGAAAGTTCCGTTTCGGCGATAGTAATTCAGACCGAGCCCAAAGGTGCTAATATCGCGACCTTGTGAAGCGGGGTCGAAACCAGGACTGTCCATCATTCCCATATTATCGGTTCTACGTTTTTCGATATCAGCATCCTTCCCGTCAATCTCGCCCTGAGTGACGTAATCGAACTTTGCCGAAAGGCTAAAAGAATCAGTTAGCTTTCGTGCACCCCATAGAATTGCATCAAAGCGGTTGCCGAGGCTGTAGTCACGATCGTTACCTCCTATTCTTAGGACGCCGCCAACTTGAGCACCCCACGAATAGTTGTCGGTTTGGCCAAGAAAAGTAAGGGCAGGAAGAAAGTCCCAAGTACCAGAACCAAGCTGCATCCCGTATCCGAGAATTTTACCGTCAGATGCTTTTTCGTCGATGGAACCAGTGGGGGCGCTGATGCCGAAATTTAAATGAACACGTTGGCCGTTGTTCCAAGACGCGAGGTTGTAGAGACCGCTGAGCTTAATGTCTCCGAAGCCATTACTTTCAGCATATTCAGTCGAGGTGTTCATGCCCATTTTCATGAGCATATCCATTTCATTGTCCAAATAATTGAGCATCGCCATAAGGGTCCACTTCTCGGAAATGGCATGCATAGCACCTAGCATATGCATGTTCATGCTCATTTTGATTGGAACCATCCCGTAGGGTTTCCCCATGCCAATAAGAGAGTTTGGATCTACGCTTGAAGAGCCTTTTGACAATCCTTCCATATCCATGGTCATATAGCGGTAGGAGAGCATCCATTCGCCCATGGCATGCATGTGGTCACCCATCACGGTGATAGGCGCATGACCATCGGGGCGACCTGCGGTCCAAGGCCCTTCATGGGCGTTGAGAATACTTGCTGTCGTTGCAAGGAGAAGAAGTTTTGTCGTCAATTTTTTCATTAGATATTTGGATTAAAGTTAACTTAGCAAGAAATGGGTTGGGAGTTGAGTGGACCTTTCGATCATGCCATGCGAACGCATTCGAGCGTTAGGCAAAATCAAGAAAGCTCCCAAGCGGAGATTGGCATCATGCACGACCTCGAAACCAAGAAAGGCCGCAGTCGTTCGCCTAGGGCAGCTCGGATCTCAAGCGAATCGCGGAGGAGGCACAGCGGTTTCCCGAACACCCAAACAGGGAATCCGCATATCCTCGGTCAAACTTCCAAGAATTGGAGATGGCGCCACAACCACGACATCCGCGGACAAAAGCACGAGGGGTATTTTTGCAAAGGAAGTGTCAAAGGTCGCGGACTGTTGCTTTTCTTCGGCCTGAGCTGTCGAAGCGCTTACGAAATCACATCCTGCGCAACGGTAATCGCCATTAAAAGTATCGCTCAAGGATTCGCGAACAGATCCCGTACGCTCGACTAAGTCGGAAAACATGTCCACCCATGCACCGAATTGGACGACGCCAAGAGGCAATCTAGCTGCAGAAATCGCAGCGAAAAGACATAAAAGAATACAGGTTTTGCGGAACATGAAAAAAAGTAAACGACTTTTATGAAAGGAAAAGTTGAGATAAGTTCAACGGGAAAGAGCTTAAAAATTATGAATTTTGAGTAGGGTCGAACAAACAATCATAGATCATCACGAAAAAATACGCGCAAGCGTCCAATAAACACCCATGCATGCAATGACGGTCGAACCAGGAATGACGATATACTTTCTGTAGTCTTCCTGTTTTTTGATAAATAAGGTTAAAGCAAAAGCAATGGAGAGAATGGCCAACTGGCCGGCTTCCACCCCTAGGTTAAAGCCAAATAATCCCGCAACAAGACTAGTCGGATGAAGTTCGAATTCGCTCAAGGCTCCGGCAAAGCCCAAGCCATGGATAAGACCGAATGCAAAAACAATCACAAGACGACGAGGTTTGTAGCCGGGGAAGAAGATATTTTCCAAGGCGACTACAGCAATGCTTGCGGCGATTAACGGTTCGACAATAGAAGATTCAATTGTAACGAAGCCAAGAGTAGCCAACCCGAGAGTGATGGTATGGGCGACTGTAAACATAGTGACTTGTAGCAAAAGAGGTTTCCATTGTCTGGATAACAAGAACAGTCCAAGCACAAAAAGAATGTGATCAACGCCCAAGGGCACAACATGCACGAACCCTTGCCGAAGGAAGGAAAGAAAGGTGCTGAAGGTGTCGTTTTGACTGCTGCTTTTGTCTTCAGGCGAGAGGAAATGGGTTGAGGCGGGGACAGTCGAGTTTACTTCTGCGGCAATTTGCGAAATAGCGGGATCGTGAAAAAAAGCCGTCAGGTCCAAAGTAAAGCTTTCTTCTCCCGGCCATAGAACGTTAACCCTCTTTTGGCCCTTTCTATTCAGTACGTTCATGAATACGAGATCGTATTCTGCGGTTTCTTGAGCTTTGATTTGATATGAATTTACATTAGCAGCCGGCGAATGCTTGTAAGATCCGCGAAGAAAAAACGCCTCTCCTTCCAGTTCAAATTTCTCGTGACTTTTGCCAACAAATTCGTAGCGGAATTCAGGAAGAAACCAGACGCCTTGGTCGAAACGAACTCTCAAGGCCTTTGCCACAAGGCTACCAGCGTTTTCCACCAGAGCCTTGCGTTCACTGGCATCCAATCCGTCAAATGCTTCTCGCTGGAGAAACGGTTCCTTTTCCGGATCCTCAGAAAAGCCCCTCGGATCAATTTCGACGCTGATGGTCATTGAGCCATTTGAATCAAATGAACCGAGGACGGGTATGTCAGGAATCGGATGCCCCTGCAAAAAGCCAAAGCTACTGGCAATAGATAGTAAGAAGACGAGATGTCTCATAAGACGCTACTGAAAAAGAAGAGGGGATGTCCGAAAAAAAATTAAAAGGAATGGCGATTCCTTCTTGAATAATCCTAAAATCAATATTTTTTAGAAATCTTCAACATTATCAAACTCAAAGGTATACCCAATATGAAAAAACTATTAGTATTTATAGCATCTTTAACGTTAGCAGGAGCCGTCTTCGCAGGTTGCCCCTCCAAAGCTTTCAAGGCAAAGCTCGTAAGCTTTGACAAGGAATCGAAAACCTTAAGTCTCAAGGCTGGCAAGAAAGACTTGAAGGTAAAGGTAGGCAGCAAGACTGAAATGGTTGGCTTTGAATGCCCAACCAAACTTACAGCTGGCGCCAACCTCGAAATCCACGGCTGCAATTGCGCGACCAAAAAGGGAAAAGTCCAAGAAGCTACCAAACTGGCCGTAGTCGCCAAAAAGGGGAAAAAAGGTAAGAATAAGAAAGACAGCTAAGAAAATTTTCTATTTTAATTACAAAGCCTCCGGGAAACCGGAGGCTTTTTTGTTGGAACACAAAAGCTCTCCAAGGAACGAATACGACAATCAAGAACCAGCTTTGGCAATTGATTTCGCACCCCCTTGACAAGAGAAACTAAGCGACCATTGCCAAAACAAACCGCCCTTCGGACCGAATACCCAAGCCAAAACAAATAATATGCCAGCCGTTACCACTATAGCCCCTGCGATTGAACAGTCCAACCACTTGGCGAGGTGAAAACCACCTAGGGCATATGCCAAGGACAGAGGTGCCACGCCAAGCAGCAAAGCCGGTAAACGCTCGTAAAAGAAACTGGCCGTAACGGCAGGAAAAATAAGCATCGCAACGACTAGCACGACTCCGACTGCCTCGAAGGCCGCCACAATAGTAAGGGCCAAGGCAATCATAAGCCCGTAATGAGCAGCATTCACGTGCATGCCGAGTGATCGTGCAAGCCCTACATCGAACGATGTTACAAGGAGCACCCTGTAAAAAACGACAACTAGAACTATGTCCAACAGTGCTACTGTGCCCATAGTGGCAATTGGCAAAGGACCAAAATTGGTTCCGCCCAAAATGAAGCTTTCCCGCAAGGGAACTAGGCCTATCTCACCATAAAGCACGCAATCGGCATCGAGGTGGACATTGTCGAGCCAAATGCTGATTATCACCACACCCACCGCAAAGAGCGTAGTGAAGACGATTCCAATGGCTGCGTCGGGCTTCACCCTTGACTTGCGGTGAATCAGCTCAATCAGAACCGTGGTAAGAACACCCGCGACTGTAGCTCCAATCAACATTGCAGGCAACGAACGAGAGGAAGTGAAGACAAAGGCAATAGCAATACCAGGCAACAGGCTGTGGCTGATGGCATCTCCCACCAAGGCAAGACGGCGTGCAACCACGAAATTTCCGATGACACCGCAAGCCAAGCATACAAAAAAGCCCATTAGGACGACTTGGAAGGTGCTCTCGATGTCGGACAGCCAAGGGTCCACGAAAACGGAACCATAGTCAAAGGTCGGAAAAAACTCTTCGCGCATCGTGATTAATGTTGCCGGAAGTACCCTGTGGCGGATGCAGGATTAGTTGATAGGCCGGCACCACGTTCTATGTCCTCGAGACTTGGGATGGCTGACCCGTGAGGGTCGCGTCGGGGGTCCTTTAGGATGCGCTCGAGATGACGCACGACTTTTTCACCCAAAACATGCTCGATCTTTTCGGCATCCTCATGAACATGATCAGCGGCATAACGTGCCTCGTTGGTCAAGTAGAGCTCCCAAAGGCGGTGGTTACGAACAATTTGGCAGGCTCGTTCCCAACCGGCGGGAGTAAGGGAGAGTCTGGCGTCTTGGGAATAACGAGGACCAGTATGATCGGAACAAAGCAAGCTCGCGAACCCGGCTTTTACGAGATCATCAGCCTCTCGTCGAGCCTCGGCCACGCTTTGCCGTCTACGGGCGGCCAGAGCTCCAACTGTTACGGATTCTTTAGAAAAATCGCCCGCCTCGAGCACTTGATAGGCAGCCTTCATTGTATTCTCAAAACTCACTTGGCGAACTCGGTTTCGACGCCTTAGCCACTTGGAGATCAACCCATGCTTGGGGCCGCAAAAAAAGGCGACGACAAAGAAAGAAGTACAGGCAAGAACCATGAAAGGACCCGTGGGCAGATTATTGCCGAGAAAAGAGCCGTAAGAACCGAACAATCCTCCCGCGACCCCAAACAGGGTCGAAAGCAACAGCAAAGTTCCCATCCGATCGGTCAGCAAGTAGGCAGTGGCTGCAGGAGTAATGAGAAGAGCGGAAACAAGAACCACGCCCACCGCCTGCAGGGAGGTGACCACAGCAAAAGTGAGACCCACGAGGAGCACGTAACGCATAAACTCAACGGGTACGCCCACGGAG
>JABHOU010000211.1 GCA_018695085.1 Opitutia bacterium
ACTCAGCGACCGAGTGACCTGGGCTTTGTTTCTTTCCTCTCTCGGCGTAAGCGACGACCAACGCCCTGCCCTACTCGACGCAATCGACAAAAGCGAACGAAGAAAACCTGAGCAAACTCTCGAAAGCATTGAGGGAGCGATGCCCGGCAGAAGCGAAGAAATTCTTTCGGGCATCGAGGAGATGAAGGCCGTTTCAACTTTTGATGCCTTGAACGAGCGTCTCGTTTCTTTCGGCGAAGAAGGTGAAAGACGTGCCGGCGAGTGGGCCGAACTTCTTAAACTCCTCAAATCCCATGATGCGGCGGATTGCGTGGGTATAGATCTATCCATTGTTCGAGGTCTCGCCTATTACACGGGCTTCGTCTACGAGGCCTTCGAGACCTCCAGCGAGTCCAGAGCTCTTGCTGGTGGGGGGCGCTACGACCATCTCGTAAAAAAACTTTCGGGCAACGTGGACCTGCCGGCTGCCGGTTTCGCCATAGGAGACGTCACTCTGACTGATTGCTTGGAGGCTAAAAAGCTCCTGCCCGACTACATCGACGCCGCCGAAATATTCATAGTGGCAGGGGAGAACGAACGGGCCACCGCTCTTCAAGATGTTGCACGCCTTCGTCAAGCGGGCTACTCCACAGCTTATCCACTTAAACGACAAGCATTCGGGAAGCAATTCAAGGAAGCGGGCCGAAGTGGAGCTAAATTCGCCATTGTCTACGGCGAGGAAGAGGTACTTGCGAAGAAAGTGAAAATTAAAGATCTTTCCACTGGAGCCGAAGTGTCGATCAATTCCTCAGATCTTCTTCACAACTTGCGTTCGCTCGAAGAATCCGGTGGCATACCAGTAGACGAATGAGCGGCAACTGGCAGTTACTAAGTTAGTTTTTTAGTTAATCAAGGAATAGAAAGAATTGAGCGTTGCTTAATTCTTGTCTAATTATCAATCATATTAATTGAACTAAAAGATTCGCTAAGATCCAAGTAGGTATTTAAAGTAAGCTTCCTAGATGACAGACGAAAACATTCCCGACTTCACGGCCACCTTGGCTGAGGCCAACCGCAAACGCACGACACCCCCCAGTCTTTGCCGGCGATTTATGAAATGGATGCTAGGCTTGGGTGTCGTTGGGCTTGGAGTTTGGGGATACATGAGACTTGAAGCCGACTGGCTGGAGGTCCATCGGGAAACCTTGCCCAAGGCCCAATTTCCCGTTCACCGATCTTTTAGAATCCTTCACCTATCTGACTTTCACGTATCCGACAAAGTGCCCTTTTCCCTGGTCGAAGAAGCTATCGAACTCGGGTTAGCGGAGAAACCCGACGTCTGCTTCATTACTGGAGACTTCATTACGAGCAAGCTCACCGACATAGAATTTGATAGTTACAGGGAAGTCCTGTCCAAATTGTCCGAGGCAGTTCCCACCTTCGCCTGCCTTGGAAACCATGATGGGGGGCAATGGGCGGGCTCCAATAAGGGCTACTCCACTTCGGAGAATGTAGAAACGATGTTGAAGGATACCAAAATTCATCTTCTGCAAAATCGCCGGCAAGTCATTTACGTCAAGGGACAGCCGCTGACCTTGGTCGGTCTCGGCGACATCTGGGCCCAACGCTGCTTCCCCGACAAGTGCCTCAGCAAGGTTAGCGCGGACCGTTCCCCTCAGGAACCTCCGGTCATCGTTCTGAGCCACAACCCGGACTCCAAGACCTTCATCGCCGATCACGATTGGCAACTGATGCTTTCCGGACACACCCACGGTGGGCAGTGCAAGGCTCCTTTTGTTGACTACACTCCGTTTGCTCCCGTCAAGGATCACTCGATTGTCGAGGGCTTGCACAACTGGCAGGGGCGTCTGATCTACGTTACACGTGGCATAGGCAACCTCCACGGTCTGCGCTTTAATTGTCGCCCACAGGTCAGCATTCTCGAAGCAAAGGCATCCTAAAACATGCCCGTCGTCCTTCTCGACGACTCGGAACCACCTTGGTTCCCTCATCCCGACACCCCGCCACCCGACGGTTTACTTGCCGTAGGCGGTTCCCTAACTACCGAACGTCTGCTTCTGGCCTACTCGAACGGTATCTTCCCATGGGAATCCTGGGGAGATCCGCCCCTGTGGCACTGGTTTTCCCCGGATCCTCGTTTCCTGCTTTTTCCCGACGAATTCAAAGTATCCCGGAGTTTGCGTTCCGCCCTCAAGAAGGAAACTTTCGAAATCCGAGTCGACACCGCGTTCGAGGAGGTTATTCGTTCCTGTTCTCGAGCTCCGAGAAAAAATCAACCCGGCACATGGATCGCCCCGGACATGGTGAAAGCCTACTCGAAGTTACATGCGGAAGGCTTCGCCCATTCCTTCGAAAGCTATCGGGATGGCAAGCTCGTGGGAGGACTCTATGGGATCTCCTTGGGCACAGCCTTTTTCGGGGAATCCATGTTCCATCACGAACCCGAGGCCTCCAAGGTGGCTTTGGCTCACCTCGTAGAATTCGCCAAGCAACGCGATTTCCACTTCATCGACTGCCAAGTGCCCACCGATCATCTAGGCAACCTGGGAGCGCGCGAGGTGCCACGAACGGAATTTCTCGACCTTTTGGGCAAAGCTCTCAAAACCCCGGGAATTCGGGGTTCATGGACAAGTTGACGAGAAAAAATCTTCTGCATTGCCGTTTTGCCATACTCATGGAAAATCATTTCCCCTCGTGAGCGAAAATACTGAACACAAAAACTTGACCCAACTCGGCGAAGGGGCCACCACCCCAAAGCGTGAGCTGGAAACCTTTCCCAACCGCAATCCCGAGCGCGACTACGTCGTCGAACTCGAGACCAACGAATTCACTTGCTTGTGCCCGGCTACCGGCCAGCCGGACTTCGCCGAGATTCGCATTCGCTACGTACCCGAAGAACGCATCGTCGAATCCAAGTCCCTCAAACTCTATCTCTGGACCTTTCGGGACGAGGGCGTCTTCCACGAACATTTCGCCAACCTCCTGCTCGACGATCTCGTAGCTGCCCTCTCACCCCGCTGGTGCGAAGTCGAGACGCGCTTCAACGCCCGCGGAGGCATCGCCATAAACGTCCGGGCCGAGCATGGATCGGCGCCCGAAATAACAGAAGCATGAACGAACAAAAGACCATCGACGTCGCCGGCGTCCCCGTAGCCAACCCACGCCCCTTCGTTCTTTTCGGGGGCATGAACGTCCTCGAGTCCAGAGAACTCGCACTGGAAATCGCCGCCGCCTACAAGGAAGTCGCCAACAAGCTTGGCATCCCCTACGTCTTCAAGGCCTCCTTCGACAAGGCAAACCGCTCCTCCATAACCTCCTTTCGCGGCCCCGGACTGGAAAAAGGCCTCGAGATATTCGCGGAGATCAAGCAAACCCACGGCGTACCCGTGATCACCGACGTTCACGAACCCGCTCAGGCAGCCCCCGCCGCCGAGGTCATAGACGTCCTCCAGTTGCCTGCCTTCCTTTGCCGACAGACCGACCTCGTGGTCGCCCTCGCCGAAACCGGAAAGCCCGTCAACGTAAAGAAAGCCCAATTCCTCGCCGCCCATGAGATGGGCCACATCATAAGCAAATTCGCCGAAGCGGGCAACGAACAGGTAATACTCTGCGAGCGCGGGTCCAGCTTCGGCTACAACAATCTCGTGGTCGACC
>JABHOU010000001.1 GCA_018695085.1 Opitutia bacterium
ACCATATACCACCCCATGAGTCCCTGCATCCCGACTAACAAAACCAAAACCAATCCTTTAATACGCAAGGGACTGCTCAAACCTTTACGCCAAAGAAACCACAGATAAGGCAGCAGGCAAAGCAATCCCACAAAACGGCCGAGAATTCGATGCAAGTACTCCCAAAAGAAGATGTCCTTGAAGCCTTCCAGATTCATTCCCTTATTGATTTTTTGGTACTCGGGAAAAGCTTTGTACTGATCGAACACCTCCATCCAGTCGCTGTCGGACAAAGGAGGAAGAACTCCCATTACAGGGCGCCAATCGACCATCGACAAACCGGAACCGGTCAAACGAGTGATTCCCCCGACTACCAAGATCACGACCACACTGAGGCAAACGCATCGTAGCCAAATCAAAACCGCACGAGGTGCTTTCATAGACTAACCATCGGCACTACTTATTGATCCGGAAAGTCGACAAGACCCAGATGGAGACGAGCTGATTTTGATGGAAGATGCATATAGAATTGGCTGTAGGAATAAGAAAAATATACTTAAAAGAGAATGATTTATTTCACCTCGCACACGAGTAAAGCGATCCGAGTCGAACAAGATTTCATTTAAACGCCAGTATAAGATTTCGCAAAATTATATTCTTATGGCAACTACAAGGATTTCACCCGATTAGAAGGCAAACTCGTATCGACATGACGATAAAGGGGCTTCGGTTATTGACCGAAACAAAGGGGCAAATCCAATCTAAAGGGGGAACCACTCCATTTCCTCGTAGAATTAAATCAACTTTATCTCACAAACTCCAAAGCTCCAAGTACGAACCTTATCGGGATGCCGAGGGCTACTCTAAGACCTTTATGCCGTCCTTGTAGGCGTAGCGATGCGATCTCCTGATAATTCTGAGGATTCCGGGTGTAATCGCGGAGGAAACGGTCGACTGCTTGTTGTTTGAGAGGGTAAGTTCCCTAAATAGGCATTTGAGGGATTTGGAGTAGGAATGAGGTTGTGCTTGTGACAGAGGGGATTCGGGGGTGTTGTGGGGACTATGTTGCAAGTGTCTTCCGGAGTATCAATCCCTTTGAGGGAGATTCAGTTACAGGCGATTCGTTCGCAGGGTGCTGGGGGACAGAATGTGAACAAGGTATCCACTGCAGTGCATTTATTCTTCGATATTCGAGCTTCTTCTCTACCGGAAGTCTATAAAGAGCGTTTGTTGAAGATGAAGGACCGGAGGATCAGTCTGGCGGGTACGGTGATTATTAAGTCACAGGAATCCAGGAGTCAGGAGACCAATAGAGAAAAGGCTTTGGAGCGGTTGAGGGAGTTGATTCTCGAGGTGACGCAGGTGCGTAAGTCTCGCAGGGCGACTGCTCCTACGAGAGGATCGAAGGAGCGACGTTTACAGGATAAGGTTACGCGCTCTAAGACGAAGACGTTTAGACGACGTCCGGGGATGGATGATTAGGAGGGCTCGAAGTCATAATTGTTACGGATGTTGTCGTAGTCTTCTTTTTCTTCGATTCGCTACAGGTATTCTTCAAGCGAGTTGAAGACGACGTAGCCTTATACGGAATCCCAAGCGAAGGAGGTGGGAAACCCTTCCGAATGAGCCGAACGCCCGATCGCTTACCGAAAAACGGGGTCGTCTTGAGGCTCTTTCGGTCGTTGATGCACAGGCTTCCTGTTGCCGTTTTACGGGTCTCACCCCACTGACTTGGAGTCTTGCGTCGCGTACCTATTGCTTTGCGGTGAAAGTAATATTCTCAACAAAATAAGTACGAAATACAAAAAAAGTCATTCACGCCCTTTTCATGGCGTTTCCCGTCAATCAAGCTTTGTAGATTGATTTCTTCCTGAGACCACGAACTGATGCAAAAAGTATAATACCATATGAAAGTGATAAAAAAACCGTGCTTGACTAATATACTTGGAAACAAAGACATTAAGAAATGTTAGAAAGTTCCGTTATGATGTGGACTGGTGAGAAGAATCATCAACGGCGTCCGGTTTCATGAATTAACAAAGGCACGCTATGAAAGAAGAAGTTGAACTACGATTTGGAAAAGGACTTGTTTCGGGATATAGCTCCGCCATCCTAGGTGTCTTGTGCCTCTGTGGAGTTCTTTGCTTCCGGTTTCCCGAGCTTCTCACGTCGGTGCGGTTTCGTGCCTCATACACTCAGGAATTCGTGCGCGACCTGCTTTTCTGGGGTCTTGTTGCCGCCTATTTCCTAGGAATCGTAAGCTATGCCCTGAATCATTCAAAGGTCTTGGCCTGGATAGGAATTGTAACCGCCTTGATTGCGAGTCTTCTTGGCGGTGCCAGGATTGAACTTTCACCCTTCGAGTCGACGCCTTACTCCTTCGGACTCGATTTTTTTGCGATCGGATTCCTATTCTCCATGCTGATTTTTATTCCAATCGAAAAGGCCTTCGCTATTCGAAAGGGGCAGAAGATCCTTCGGGAGGGCTGGCGCACGGACCTCATGTACTTTTTTGTAAGTCACCTCTTCATTCAATTCATATTTCTATGGACGAATGCATTCTCCGACATAGCCTTCGCCTGGGCTGCGACTGAAGACTTGCATTCTTTTATTCGGAGTCTCCCGATTTGGGCCCAGTTCATTATGGCGACCGTTCTGGCCGACCTTTTCCAATACTGGGCGCACAGGATTCACCACCATGCCGGCTTCCTCTGGAAGTTTCATTCGATCCATCATTCGAGTCATTCAATGGACTGGCTGGCTGGTTCTCGAACCCATGTCGTCGAGATTTTCATGATTCGTGCATTGGTAATGCTTCCCCTGTACGTCTGCGGGTTTTCAGAAGCCGCCCTGAATTCTTACATAATCCTCATTGGTGTTCAGTCTGTTGCCATTCATGCGAACCTAGGAGTCAATTTTGGTTTTTTGAGATATATTTTAGTGACTCCGCAATTTCATCACTGG
>JABHOU010000029.1 GCA_018695085.1 Opitutia bacterium
CAAGGTGCCGGTTCGCCTCATTCGCTTGGTGGATACCGATGGCAATGGTGCGGCCGACCAGCGGAGCCTCTTTTCAGATCATTTTAACAAGCCTCTCGACGGCATAGGGTTTTCCGTCCTCGCCGAACGCGACGCCGTCTACTTTACTTGCATCCCCGCAGTCTGGAAGATGACCGACAAGAACGACGACGGGGTGGCCGACGACCATGTTGCGATTTCCGAAGGCTATGGCGTGCGTGTCTCCTTCATCGGGCATGACCTGCACGGCATAATCCGCGGTCTCGACGGCAGGTTGTACTTCTCCATCGGCGATCGTGGTTATTACCTCACGGACGCCGCCGGTAAGGTGCATAAGGGATCGGGGAGGGGAGCAGTCTTTCGTTGCGAGTCGGACGGTTCCGGCTTGGAGGTCCATGCCATGGGATTGCGCAACCCGCAGGAGTTGGCCTTCGACGACCATGGCAACCTCTTCACCTTCGACAATACCGGCGACATTGGCGACAAGGCTCGCATCGTTTACGTTTTGGAAAACACCGACTCCGGATGGGACATGTCCCACCAGTCCCCTCATCATTACCGCCAAGTCCTTGACTGGGGCCAGTTTCATCCCTCTCGTGCCGTCTGGGTGGCCGAGCATATGTTCGATACCTACCGCAACGAACAACCCCAATGGGTTTACCCGCCCCTCGGGCACGTCGCTAATGGTCCCTCCGGAGTCACCTGGCTGACCGGTGAGTCGGTTCCCGAGGATTTGCGCGGACAGTTTCTTCTTACTAATTACCGTGGTTCCCCCAATAGCTCCAATACCTTGGCCATCAAGCTTGAGAACCAGGGAGCCGGTTTCCATTTCAAGGGTTCCCGCGAGGTGATTCGCGGGGTGGCCACGGCCGACGTCGAGCTTGGCTATGATGGACGTCTTTACTTTGCCGACTACGGGGGCGGATGGAGTGTGAATAAAAATGGTTCCATCCAGGTTCTCGAGACCAAGGATCCTGCCCTTTTAAAAGCGGGTGATGCCACCGCCAAGTTGTTTGCCAAGGGCTTGAGTGAACATAATTTCAAGCAACTGGAGACTCTTTTGAATCATCCTGACCAGCGCGTTCGCAAACTGGCTCAGTTCGAGTTGGTCGGCCGGGGTTCCAAGGGGAAGGCCGTTCTGCTGCAAGTTGCTCAAAGCAAGGTCGCTCCCTTGCTTTCCCGCCTGCATACTATCTGGGGCTTGGGGCAACTCGGGCGGCAAGGCAAAGGAGACGCCAAGGCTTTGATCGACTTGCTCAAGGATGCCGACGATGAAGTACGGGCCAATGCTGCCCGCGTAGTCGGAGATCTGCGGCTTCAGGAGGCTCGTGAACCACTCCTCGGCCTGCTTGCCGACAAGTCTCTGCGCGTCCGTTCGCTGGCCGTTATCGCCTTGGGTCGCGCCTGCAAACGAGGCGACGAGGAAGCGACTGCCGCCCTTTACCAAGCAGCCGTCGCCAATGCCGCTGCCTTCGACGTGGTGCTCAGGCATTCCTGCCTGTCCGCTCTCGATCACCTTGAAACCGTGGCCGGCGCAGCTGCAAAAGCAACCTCCTCCTTGGTGGAGGAACGTCTCATGGCCGTTCTTTTTCTCCGTCGACACCAAAGCCCGAGGCTAACCGAATTCCTTGGCGATGCCGATCCTGCGATACGAGCGGAAGTGATTCGTGCCATCTACGACACCAAAGCACTCGACACTGCTGCGGGTGACCGCTTAGCCGCTCTTGATGGCCACGGTTTGGCGGAGACCGTACAGCGCCGCATTGTCGGTGCCAATTACCGCAAAGGAACGGTCAGGAATGCCAAGCGATTGGTTGCCTTGGCGGCCGACGCCAAACTGCATAAGTCCGTCCGGCAAGCCGCCCTCCATGGTTTGCGAATGTGGGAAGCTTCCATCGACACCGATCCCGTGCTCGGGCATTACCGCCCGCAGGTCGTCAAAGGAAGGACCATGAAGCAACTCGGAGCAGATTTGACCGGGCCTCTCCGCCGGTTTATTTCCCTTAAGCAGGACTCTTCCCTTACTGCCTTGGCAACCAAACTCGCTGGCGACTGTGGTGTAGCGCTCGACCTTGCGACTTCCCGTAAGCAAGTGGTCGATGCGTCCTTGGATGCTGAACTCCGAGTGGCTACGCTCGACAGTATAGCCCAAGCGGGCCAATCCGCCGATGATGCGCTCATCATGAAGTTGCTCGGAGACAAGGAGCCATTGGTTCAGGCAGCGGCCTTGCGCCATGGCTTCAATCGCGACCTCGACGGTGTCCCCGAGATTGGCTACGAAGCAGTCAAGTCGGGTTCCATTCCTGCTGCTCGCAGTGGCATCGCGGGTTTAGCTGAACGAGACTCCTCTACCTTGAACAGCTTATGGTCTTCCCGCCAGAAGAGCCTCCGGAGGGAGCTTTGGCTGGATGCCTACCTTGCGCTTTCCGAATCCAAGGATGCCAAGGCCAAGGCCGCTGCCGCTTCCTTTGCCTCCCAAGATCCCTTCAACGTATTCTCCCTCAGTGCGGTGGGCGGTGATCCCGTCGCTGGAGGTTCGGTTTTTCGCAACCAAGGGGCCTGCTTGCAGTGCCACAAGGTGGGAACCGAGGGCGGGGTGCAGGGCCCCGACCTCTCCATCGTGGCCGAGCGCCTGAAACCATCCGAATTGCTCCAGTCAGTGGTAAATCCTGGAGCCGTCATTACGGAGGGATACGGCTTGTCCTCGGTTATCCTGAAGAATGGTTCCACCTTGGTCGGTCGAGTGCCTAAGCAAACTGATTCAGTGGTACAGGTCATTGCTCCCGATGGCAAGGTGACCGACTTGAAACGTTCTGAGGTCGCATCGATTACCCCACCCGTTTCACCGATGCCTCCCCTCGGCATGACTTTGCCGCCTCATGATCTACGAAACCTGATAGCTTTCCTTTCTTCCCAGACCGCCGATAACGATGACAAGCGGGTCAAGTCGGACCATGGCAAGAAAGATTAGCCGACTTTTGCCATGAGCGCAAGAAAGCCATTCCACTTTAAGGCTATTGCGTTCCTTCCGTTTGCTATTCTTGGCGGATCTCTTTTCGCTCAGAAGTTTGAGCAACCCGATCCTCAAGGTTTTTCCGAGCTCTTTTCCTTTACCGATACCTGCAACAGTTACCTCATTCGCGACGGGGACGTCGCCATCTTGATCGACTTGGGAGATGGCACAGCCCTCGAGCATCTAGACGAAATCGGCGTCAAGGGGATCGAGTGGGTTTTGTTCACCCACCACCACCGCGAACAATGCCAAGGCATTGGTGAAATCGACCGCAAGGAGACCCAAGTGGCAGCACCTGAGGGGGAGCGCGAACTCTTTGAGGAACCGACTACTTTTCGCAAATGGTTCCCTAGTTTGGGTGACAAGTTTTCAGTCTACGGAGCCAGTTACTCCCGTCCACCGAGCCAGCCCATCCTGATCGACAAGGCCTTTAAGGATGGAGAGACTTTCACTTGGCGCGGCTACGAGATCGAGTGTCTGTCCACTCCGGGACATTCGCCCGCCAGCATGTCCTACTTGATACGCCGAAAGGGTGGGGCGGTGGCTTTCACTGGGGGTGTCATGCACGATGGGTCCAAAATGACGACTTGGTACGACTCCGAGTGGGATTATGGGTTCGCTAAAGGTGTAGACGCCCTTTTGGAGTCAGTCGATAAGTTGGTCGAAAAGCAACCTGTCATCGCCTTACCCTCACATGGCCCCGTCATCCGCAAAGCCTCTGCCCAGTTGAAGACCTATAAGGAGAAATTGATCACTTTTCGAGCCAGTTACGTCCGAGGCTACGACGTTTTCGATGCCACCGCCAAGGAGCGCGATCCCATCTCACAACCGACCAAGTTCCCCTTGATGAATCGGGTTACGCCACATCTTTACAAGCTCAATCCCGACAGCTTCGGCAAAAACTTCTATATCATCATATCGGACAACGGTCGCGGCTTGTTGCTCGACTGCGGCTTGTTTCCCGAAATTTTTCTCCACCGCCTCGTTCAAGGCATGAAGAAGCACTTCGGGTTGAAGCAAATCGACGCCCTCTGGGTCTCTCACATGCACGGAGACCACTTCCTGCTCGGCCCCGTCTTGAGGGAGAAGTACGGCACCAAGAGCTGGACTTTGGATCGTATCGCCGACAAGTGTGAGAATCCGAGACGATATGATTACGCTGCTCTCCTGTATTCCTACGGTTCAAAGATTGACGGCATGAAGATTGACAAAGCCTTCCGAGACGGCGAATCCGTCGAGTGGGAGGGCTACAAAGTGCAGATCGACTGGATGCCGGGCCAGACCGAGTTCGGTTGTTGTCTCTGGTTGGATATAGACGGTAAGCGCATTGCCTTCACTGGTGACAACCTTTTTGCGGATTCCTCCAACCCTAAGCAAAACGGCCACGAGGCGGTTGTGGCCCGGAACAGTTCAATCTTCGAGGAGGGATACTTGCTCGGCAGTCGTTATCTGAAGGATCTCAAGCCCGATCTCGTCATGGGAGCCCATTCCTACGTCATGCCGAACCCCGCAGGTTTGCTGGATCGATACCATGAGTGGTCCAAGGAAATCATCCGACTCTACAAGAACCTGCTCCCGGAAGAGGATTACGAGTACCTCTACGATCCCTACTGGGTCTCAGCCTATCCCTATCGCGTTGATTTTACCGAGAAAACCACCCAGACGGTACATGTGACTGTACGCAACTTTCGATCCGTGCCGCAGCGTCACAAAGTCGAGTTGAAGTTACCGCTGGGATTCTCGGCTGAGCCAGCTTTGCTCGAGGGAGTGCTGGAGGGGGAGGCACGCCAACAATTTCCGATCAAGATCACGATTAACCGGAAGACAGCATCTCCAGATCTCCAGATTATTCCTTTCGACATAACACTCGATGGTAAGCGCCATGGTGAGCTTTTCGATTTCATTGTCCTAGCCAGCGAATAGAAGTTTTCTTTATTTGGCTGTGGTCTGGTTCCTCTTCCTTTTCAAGTTTGCCGTCTGCTTGACCCATATTCGACAAATCCTTTAGTTAACTAGCACTTATGTTTTTCGTCTCAATCAATAGTTTGTGTCACTCAATCCCAATCCACTAAGCGTTATGAGCTTGGATACTTCCAATCGATTGATTGCCGCTACGGTCGACCTAAAGGATCAGGTGAATGAGCTCAACTTTGGTTCGCCCACCGAGTACGTATACAATCCCTTGGACTACGCTTGGTCAGCGCATGAGCAGTATTTGCGAATGGCCACCGCTACCCCCACTAAAATTGTGTTTCTGGGCATGAATCCCGGCCCGTTTGGAATGGTTCAGACCGGGGTTCCCTTTGGTGAAGTTGCCGCGGTCAAGGACTGGATCGGAATCAATGCGCCGATTGGCAAACCGCCCAAAGAGCACCCGAAGCGACCAGTTGATGGTTTGGCTTGTTCACGTAGCGAGGTGAGTGGTCGCCGCTTGTGGGGTCTCTTCGCTGAACGTTTCAGCTCGGCTTCCGTCTTCTTCGAGGATCATCTTGTGGCGAACTTTTGTCCTCTTGCTTTTATGGAAGAGGGTGGGCGCAACCGAACTCCCGACAAGCTGCCCGCTGCCGAG
>JABHOU010000334.1 GCA_018695085.1 Opitutia bacterium
CATTGACCAAGAAACCGGACCATGGGGACATATTTGCATCGACGACTTGATCCAAACCGACGACGACTCCGGATCTCGCCTCACCAACGACATAACGATTCCAAAGGCAGACACAATCTGGACGCAAACCGGACGACAATCGGGGGAACTGCATTGGAAAAATGCTAAGTTACTCCTCAATCGAAATCCCGTAGACACGGACGAAATAAAGAGTATCTCTCGCAAAACTAGGGCGATAAAAAACGATTATCCTCATGCTGTTCACTTTCGCAATGGGGAAATTTGGCAGATTGAAATACTAACTCTCACCAACGATAAACTGGCCCTGAGGGGAGATCCGTTCGGTGAACGAACAGTCGACCTGTCTTCAGTTGTATCACTTGAGTTCTCATCGAAACCCGAACGGTTGGGAACTTCCAGACCCGGTGTCCTCTACCGCATCAGCGGTCGACCTCTACCGGGCAAGCTTACATGGATCAAAAAAGACGATATCGCAATCGATTGCGCATTAGGAATCATCCCCTTGCCGCGTACGGGCTTGATTGAATATAGAATCCCTGGATCTTCAATCCAGAGGGACCAAGGACCAATGGATGAAATCGGTTTGGTGGACGGAAGCATCCTGCGTGGAAAAGTCGGTCTTGAGGACGAGAAAATCATACTCGAGCACCCAGTGTTGGAAACCGTGGGAATCCCATGGGAAAAACTGCGTTACCTCATTCGGTCCGATAAGCGGACGCGATGGTTGAATGATTTTCAAGACAGGAAAGTGGATACGTCGGGGCCATTAGGTAAACACCCCGGCGTGGAACATCTTGATTTCCGAAAAGCCGACAAACCGAGTCTTTCCGCGGTCAGGGTTTTTCCACAAACGGTTCTGCGCTACAAGCTGCCGACAAAAGGACAAAGCGACAGTCGAGTTTTAAGAACGTCCCTAAGCCCTGTCCCCGGAAGTCTGGGAGACGCCACAATCACACTTTCCCTTGGAAATAAAGAATTCTACAAGAAGGAACTTTCGGCAGAGGATGAAACTGAAAACATTTCAATCCCATTGCCTGCGGGAAACGACTTGGTGGTTAGTGTAGATTTCGGTAAGCGATTATCTTATCCTTGCGGCATCGATATGCATGATGCCCACCTAGCATGGACCTCTCCTCAGCAGGAAGGAGGACAGCCGTGAATTTCCTCAATTCCTTGCCACTCTGGGGAGGATTGGCTGCTGCAGGCGTAGCCGTGCCGATAATCATCCACCTTCTCCATCAGCGCCATCGTCGCCGTACGGACTGGGCGGCCATGGAGTTGCTGCGCCGAGCCTTGGTGATTCGCTCCGGCCAAGTCCGACTGGAAGACCTTCTTCTGCTTCTTTTGCGTTGCTTGGTACTTGCCTTGGTCGCGTTTGCCCTTCTTCGGCCCGTATTGGACAACAAAACTGCCGGTTTTTTGGGAGGTGAACGACGAGTCGGAATGGTTGTGGCCATTGATGCATCCTACAGTATGGGGCATGGAAAACTGGAAAAACGTATGACCATGGCCATGGCGCGGGTCCAAGAGATTCTCTCTACTGCGCAAGTGGGCGATTCAGTGACAGTCGTTCTGCTGGGCGACAAACCTCGCACCTTGTTCAGGGGAGCGAATTATGAAGAGGGCCGTTTCAGGGCCGAATTAGACAAGATTAAGATCTTGCCGGAAAAATTGAATTTGGAGCGTAGCCTGAACGAAGTCGCCAAACTTGTGGGTGAGCTGAAGGCATCCGTGCTCGAATGCTACTTTGTGACCGATGCCCAAGCAATCGACTGGAACAATCTTTCGGAAGAGGCGACAGTCAACTTAAAAGCCATCAGCGATCAAGCGAGCTTGTACGTCACCCCCATCAAGGTGTCGGGAGAAGAGAATCTGGCGGTCACCAATTTTGGCTACGTATCCGGATCGTTAGGTCCGAACGGCACGGCACGGTTTACGGCGGAAATAAAGAATTTCGGGCGACATTCGAACGAGGGCGGCACTGCCACGCTCACTTTGAACAAACAAACTATCACACGGCAATCAATCGGCTCCATCGAGGCGGGTGAAACCAAGATGCTTTCCTTCTTCACCACCATTGATGAAGCAGGCGACGCCAAGCTGAGCGTTAATCTCAGCGACGACTCTCTCCAAGAAGACAACCACAGACATACGGTGGTTGGGGTCAAGGAGCGGATACGCATCCTTTGCATCGATGGGGAACCAGCCTCAAACAAAGGCCCAAGCGAGATTTTTTGGTTAGTCAAGGCATTGAAGCTAAAACAAGCGGAAGAAGATTCCACTTTGGACGTAGTGCGTGCTGACTGGCAGGACTTGGATGTGGAAAAATTCACGGACTACGACCTAATCGCTTTGGCAAACGTACCCAGCATCGGAACCGATGCGTCAGAACGCTTAGACAGTTTCGTTAAAAAGGGCGGCGGCTTGATCATGTTTGCGGGAGAGCGCATCGACGCCGAGAATTACAACACCCAGTTGCACGGTCCGGAGGTCAATTTGTTGCCTGGAGAAATGATGGGGATGGCTGCTTTTGTCGATGAAGCCCTAGGAAACGAACAGGAGGAACGGGACAACTCTTGGACGGTCGGGAACATACAAACGGACCATGTCTTGGGAAAGCTCGCCGCAAAGATCCCGGAGGAAGCAAGAAGCTATGCCCGCGTGCAACGCGTCATTAAAGTAAAACCAGACGCAAAGGCTTCGACGATTCTAAGCCTGTCCGATTCGGACCTGCCGCTCCTGCTTGAGAAAAAAGTCGGTCTTGGAACCGTCCTCTTGTTCACCACGACCGCAGACCGAGCGTGGTCCAACTTTGCCGTTCACCCCTTGTTCCCAATGATGATCCAGCAAGCCACTACAGATTTGACTAGTCGTCCGGGCGAACGCGATGAATCGGTCGGCGAGCTCGTACAAGTTCCCTTGGTCGGGCAGCAGGCCGGCAGCAGCGTGATGCTTCGTGCTCCCGATGATGAACCGAATTCGGTCACCCTGACTGTACTCAACTCGGGTATCGTAGTCTGCCCTGTGGCTACGGAAGCACCGGGTTTCTATGACGCAGAAGCCGAAAACGCTCCGATCGTATCAATGGCCGTAAACGTTGACTCCGAAGAAGCTGACGCCCGTGTGATCTCGGCCGACTCTCTGGAAGATGCGCTGAAAGGCACGGATGCCGATGTAATCTCTCCCGAGGGAAATTTGGCTGCTATCGTGAAGGACAATCGCAAAGGCATGGAAATATCCATCACTCTCCTAATGCTGGCATTGGCCATCTTTATCCTGCAAGGCTATCTCGCCAAACGATTCACAAACCGCATGACAGGGGCGGGTGCCGCCAATTTGGAAGAGAGTCTACGCAAGCACACCGTTGCCGCCGCCAGAAGGACCTGAAACCAGTAACGGAACGAACACCTTTCTATTTTAAGATCTAATGTTTAAGAAGCTATTCGACATAGGTGCGGACGAGACCGTTAATGATGTCCAATTCAGCATCCAGCACAACTGGTCTTGGGCAGAAAGCATTGGAATCCCCGGTTGGATCATCACCTTTTTGCTGGTAGCCGGATTGCTCGCCTACTCCATTCATCTCTATAAATCGGAATCTTGGCTTTCCAAAAATCGAAGGCTTGTCATGGGTGGATCCTACCTGCTGGCCGGGTTGCTCTTGATCTTGATGCTTTTGGAGCCGACCTTGGACATGATCTCCACTCGTTCACAGCAACGCAATTTGCTAGTGCTTCTGGATACGTCGCAGAGCATGACCATCACCGATCAGGCTCCACCAAACGACACAAACCGGACAAAGGATAACGGAACACCGCAAAAAGAGTTGAACGAGGTCACGAGACTGGCATTGGCGAAAAAGGCGATAACGGACCCCGATGAAGGGATAACGGCGAAGATGAGAGACGACTACGCCGTCAGGTACTACACTTTTGGCGATAATCTCGAACCCGTCTCGGATGAGAAGGGAGAAACCGAG
>JABHOU010000277.1 GCA_018695085.1 Opitutia bacterium
AAGAAATAGAAGCATCGAATCATGCAGGAAAGACGATCTATTCTGAAAATGAAAAGGCTTTCGCCATTATTGGTGAAGATATCATTGTCGCCGGCACTGGTAAAGATTACGTCAAACACGGCATCGACGTTGTGGACGGGAAGGAACCTTCTCGGGACCCTGACAAGCTACTTAACGAACTCGCCAAGGCCATACCGTATCCAGTCGCTCAAGGCATCGCCAACCTCAAGGGAATCATGAAATTCAATCCACCGAAGAAAGCACCCGAGGCCGCCATGCTTAAGAAGGCCAGTGCCATTGGTCTCGCCATCGGCGAAGTCGATGGAGAAGTGCGAGTCGCCGCCGTGATGAAGGCTGCGGACGAGGCTACCGCCGGTCATCTCGAGAACATTCTCCGCGGAGCCGCCAGTCTCATGAATCTCGGGGCCGATCTCGATCCCAAAGTGGCCGAACTTGCCACCGCCATCAAAACACACGTTTCACGAGAAGGAAGCCATGTTCGGATTTATCTTGGCGTTTCCGCCGATTTGGTGAAGGAAGCAATGGCGAAGGAAATGGCCAAGAAAAAAGCACAAGAAGGGAATGACAGCGACGACGCTAACGAAAAATAAACTGCAAGTCTCCCTTTGCCAAGAATCCCCGGGCAAGTTCTCAGCGAGTGTTTCCTTGCCCAAGACTGACGAGGAACTTGCCCGAAAGGCAGCTGCGGGAGACCTAAACGCCTTTGAAGAACTTGTGCGTAGACGGCGCAAAGGGCTAGTTCGGTTCCTTGCCTCATTTCCCCAAAGTGCCTCCGATGCGGAAGATCTTGCTCAGGAAACATTCCTGCGAGCCTATAAAAACTTGTCTCGTTACGATCCCCGAAAGCCTTTCCTCACTTGGCTATATGTCATCGCTCGTCGCTTGGCCATCAACTTCAAGAGAAATCAATTGCGGCGAGGGGAAAGCCCTCTTCCCGAAAGAGAAACAGAGATTTCCGGAGATCCATGTGCGCCCTTTTCCGATTCCGACTCCCTCTGGGCAAGCGCATCGAAACTACTGTCTCCCGATGCCTTTATGGCTCTCCGGCTTCACTATGGGGAAAACATGCCGGTGAAAGAGATCGCTGAAGTCCTCGGGAAAAGCACCACCGGAACAAAAGTACTCCTCTTTCGCACTCGTCGAAGTTTAGCCGACAAAATGGATCCTCAAACCTATGAACCGATCAACCCGTAACATACCGACCACGCCATGATCGCCAAACTTCTCTCACTCTTTCAAAACCGTCCTGCCACTCGAAAGGAAGAACTTATGATCGAAGCTCTTCGCCGTGAGACTCGCCTTGAGCATCACGGCGACAGGCACGCAAATGATGCCGAAGAACGCGTGCAGGAGATCATGAATGTCATTACCGCCAATCAGGCTGAAGCTTCCTCACCGGAGTCGCCCGCGACAAGTTACTTGATGCCGACTTTCGGTGCTCTTGCTACGATGGCCATGGCACTTTTAGTTTTCATATCCTTGAGCGAGAAGGATAAGCCGGTTTCTCCGTTCCGCGAACAAACCAACTTCATCGAGACACCCCAAAGCGAAGCATATCCAAGCAACCCTTCGGCAAAGTTCTTGCCCGAGGAATCGCTCAATTCCCTCCGCGAAATAGCTTACGCCTTTCCCCTTGCAGTAGAAACAACTCACCTTAAACGCGACATCCGCAGAGGAACCGATTCCTTGTTGGCAATCGTCCTGCCATGGGGCGATCTCGTCAACAGCACCCCCACCCTAACCATTCCACCTCTTCCCCCCTTGCCCCAAACTCCCTACCAAACCGAGCTCGACAACCTGCGGCAAGACACCAAGCAAGCCATCGATTTTATTGGTGGCGCATTTTCTATCTTCAACGGCTAGCTTACCCGTCGATCGACATTCTTTGTCTGCCTTGTCAAATTTGTTGCATACCATCTTTGACGAGTCCATCACTGTCTAGATGTCTAGCTTTCGTATAAGAGCCATGACCTCCGACGATTGGGTTGAGGTCGCTGAAATGATTCACGTTTCCCTCAACTACTGGTATGCCAGCAAGGGTGACGGGCCAAAGTTGAAATGCGGTCCCGAGCATGTTCAACTGCACTGCCAAGTGAACGAGGCCCTCGACCCTGGGCGTTGTCTAGTGGCCGAGATGGAGAGCACGGGGAGACTGGCTGCCTGTTGTTTTTATCATCCTAGGGAAAGGCATGTTTCCCTTGGTATTATGGCTGCTCACCCGAATTACTTCGGTACGGGAGCGGCCAAGGCCATTCTAGGCGAAGTCATCGCCTTTGCCGAACAGGAAGAAAAACCCCTGCGTCTCGTTTCAAGCGCCATGAACTTGGATTCGTTCTCGCTCTACAATCGAGCGGGTTTCGTGCCATACGCAATGTTTCAGGACATGCTGATCGATGTTCCGGCGGAGGGATTGGACTTGGCGGAGGTCGAAGGAGTTATCGTAAGGACCGGACGAATCGAGGACGCTCCGGCGATGGCCGCTCTGGAACGGGAGATCAGCGGTGTCGAAAGAGAAAGTGACTTCCGTCATTTCTTGGAGAATCGCGAGGGTATCTGGCACGTATCTGTCACCGAGGACCCTTCAGGCGGACTGAACGGCTTCCTTTGCTCGGTCACCCATCCCGGTTGTTCACTAATCGGTCCCGGAGTTTCCCGCAACGACCGACAAGCTGCTGGTCTTCTACGGGTGGTACTCAATCACGAACCAGGTCGAACTCGCGTCTGGCTTGCCCCGTGCGACAAAACCGAACTCGTGCAGACCTGTTATTCTTGGGGAGCACGCAATTGCGAGCTCCATACAGCCCAAGTGCTAGGCAAAAAGTATGAAGTATCAGGCGTAATAATGCCCACGTTCATGCCGGAGACTTGGTAACTCAAGTGTCCTAGGAGCTCAAGAGTCCAAGAACTTCGCTCACGATGCTTTCCACCTTGGCGAGCCTGCCTACTCCTTCGTAACCGCACGCAAGTTCACCTTCTTCGGGATCTATGAAACGGACGCCTCGTTCGCGTAACACTCGAAGGTTTTCGCAGGTCGCGGGATGTTCGTACATCTTGCCGTTCATGGCGGGAGCCAGTACGACCTTTGCTCGAGTTGCGAGATGAATGGACGAAAGGGCATCAGGAGCCAAGCCGTTGGCGAATTGGGCGATCAGGTCGGCCGTTGCAGGGGCAACCAACAGCAGATCGGCCTTGTCGGCGAGTTCGATGTGACCGGGTTGCCAACCATCGCCTTCCTTCCACAGGTCGGTCACTACCGGGTTGCGAGAAAGGGTTTGCAGCGTAATCGGACCTATGAACTCCTTGGCGGCTCGCGTCATCACGACGAAGACATCCGCTCCGAAGCGTCGCAGCTCACTCGTAAGGTCCGCAGCCTTGTAGGCGGCGATGGATCCGGACACCCCAAGTACTATGGTTTTGCCAGCTAGGGCGTTGCTATCTGTGGAGGATTCACTCATTCGCAAAGAATACAGCATAAGAAGTAAGAGATTTCTCGCAACGACCATTTCCTAGCCGGCTTTCCCCTTTTCATCGGATCTATTATCCGATAGTAATGAAGACCTTAAAGATGCAGACGCCTCCCATAACCAAGTATCGTCCGTGGGGAACGATCGACCTGCCTGACCGTCAATGGCCGGGCAAGGTGATTGATCGGGTGCCCATCTGGTGCAGTGTGGACCTGCGAGACGGTAACCAAGCCCTTCCCATTCCCATGGGCGTGGAACAGAAGCTGGAACTTTTCGATCTGTTGGCAAAAATCGGCTTCAAGGAAATCGAGGTGGGTTTCCCATCGGCCGCACAGACTGAATTCGACTTTGCCCGCAAGCTTATCGACGAGGATCGTGTGCCCGAAGGCGTGGCTCTCCAAGTGCTTACACAAGCTCGCGAGCATCTTATTCGTCGTACGTTCGAAAGCTTGAAAGGTGCGAAAAAGGCCATCGTACACGTATACAATTCCACCTCGCCCCTCCAAAGACGAGTCACTTTCGGGATGTCGAAGGAACAGATCAAGCAGATCGCGGTGGACGGCGTAAAGCTCGTTCGCGACTTGCTCCCGGAACTGGACGGTACCGAGGTGAGGCTGGAGTACTCTCCCGAAAGTTTTTCCGATACCGAGGTGGACTACTCTCTCGAGGTCTGCGAAGCGGTCATGGAAGCATGGGGACCGACCGAGGACG
>JABHOU010000201.1 GCA_018695085.1 Opitutia bacterium
GCAGGATAGGTTTCGCCGCAAACCTGACAGGAATAGGCCTGAGAAACGGCAAATTCCTGAAAAGCGCCCCCTTTGTCCTCGGAAACAAGAACAAGTGCCCGCTCCCCACCTTCACGGAAAGCAAGTTCCAAGGAATCCGCAAGACGACTTTGGGAAGAGTCGTCGAGAACGAGTCGATCGACTACCACGTCGACCAAAAGTTCTCGTCCACGGGTGCCGGAAGGAATCAGATCGCGATCATCGAGCCGTTTGACCTCGCCATCGATCCGAACACGTTGAAATCCTCGACGCTCAAGGTTTGGCAACTCCTCGCGAAGGACGGACGCCTTGGCGGACATCAAAGGGGCAAGAAGCATGACACGACTACCGGAAGGCTCCTCTAGGATACGGTTGACGCAATCGTCAAGAGAACGGCGAGTGACGAGACCGCCATCCTGTGGACAGTGAGGAAGCCCGACGGTAGACCATAACAGACGAGCGTAGTCAGCAACCTCGGTGGCAGTGGCCACCGTGCTACGAGGCCCCGCCCCACCGGCCGAAACTTGCTCGATGGAGATAACGGGGCTAAGCCCCTCGACGTAATCGACGTCGGGCTTACGGACCTTTTCCAGAGCCTGCCGGGCCTTCGGGGACAAGCTCTCGACGTATTTCCGATGACCCTCGGCCGCAAGCACGTCGAAAACGAGTGAGGATTTCCCCGAACCACTGACCCCAGTAACACCAATTAATTTTCCGCGCGGCAAGGTGACCGTAGCGTTACAAAGATTGTTCTCGCGAGCACCCTTGATTACAATGGAGGTGCTCGGGTCGTCTAAAGAAGTTTTATTCACAGGTCTGAAAAAGTAGATGCTGAGTTTTTTTTGACCTCATCGGAAGTAAAAACGAACCCTTGATACATTTAATCAGTAGCAAAATGATAGGTAACATCACTCCGAGAGTTCGGAACCAACCATTAAGCTCAAGGCAAACAACGCAACACTTCTAACCCTTGACGGACAGATGCCTCCAACCTCGTAGGCGATGTAGCGCCGTAGGGGAAGAGAGCAAGTACAACTTTTGTAAAAGAAACGGAATCCGAAATTCTTGGCGGGATATTCGATTGATAATGACTTCGGTGGAGAGAGGAACACATCTTGCCTAGAACATAACATTCTCCTAATTTAGAGAATATATGAGCAAGCCGACTCTTTACGTAAAGCAAGGGTGTCCGTGGTGTGTGGACGCGCTAGCCTATTTCAACGCCAAAGGTATAGACCTAGAAGTCATAGACGTTCGGGAAGAGCCGAAGAGAATGGATGAACTCATCGAGATTAGCGGTCAAAGCATGACCCCAACTTTCAAGCACGGAGATTTTGTAGTAGCCGACTTCGACCTCGAAGAATTTGAAGCTGCTCTGGAGCAAAGCCCCAAGGCAAAGAACAACCTGAAAACATAAAGGCTAGTGCTTTTCTATGCAGCTGAGAGAGATTATTTTCTCCAGCTCGCCGTCTGGGTGTCATTCGAAGAAGAATTTACAGCATCTATCTTCTGCTTAAGAGCTTGAATATTACCTTCAATCTCATCCAATGATTGCCGGGCTGTCGAGACATCTCCCAAGTTAAGGGTATGAACGCCAGATGAAGTATCTATAACGTTAGCCGTCCTGGACACATGCGGTGTAATGTTTCCGGACGTTTGAATCTTGGTTAACTCCTTACCGTTACGAGAGACAATGTACTGTTGAGGTGATTCAGCTAAGCGCAAAGTACTGGTCTTGTCGGTATTGAATCGTTTGACCTGTCTGTAGTTTGTATGCTGCCCCCTTCGACCGACTACCTTTGTGGTAGCCGTTTTGAATACGAGAAAGTCATGCTCCACGACATGAAACTGCGGATCCACGATGATCTGGTCCGGATTCCCCTGCAAAGCAGAGTAAACAGCCGACTGCATCGATTGATGAACCGTTTTCCCTCCCAAGTCATGCTCCTGAGGTTGAGCACGAAAAGAAGCTCTGCCCGGATCTCCCCACCGGAAAATACCTAATAGTTCCGCCCTAGTGCCTTCGCCTGAAACGGTTTCTCCGATTTCGATATCGGAAGTAACCTCGGGATAAGGGGTGAGCGGGCCTGTTCGACTGGCGGTCCTCGTGCATCCAAAAGAAAACAAAAGGAATAAAATGCTGAGAGAAAAAATTTTGAGAAATTGCTTCATGGGGAATAGGGATTATGGGAAATGGAAAATCTACAAGATTATTGAGAAACTAGAAATGACGTTGGCTCGCAAAATAGAATTCAAGGCCATGCTCTATATAGTTGTGATGACCAACACCGGCTATGCCCAAACTAAAGTTCCAAGGTGAATTTGGCATGAAGATGAATTCAGTGCCAATGTCCACCCAACTTGAATCAATAAGACTCTCTCCGGTACTAATGTTATACCTCATGAAGGGGAATAGAGTAAAATTTTTGTGGAGGTGATAATGAAGACCCAGACTTGCTCGATAAAGCCAGAAGGCGTCGTCATTGATATCGTTGCTCGGGAAGTAGCGGCCAATTGACAGGCGACCCGACCAGTTCATGCCATATGCCTCACTGGACTCGGCGCTAACCATAAAAGCAGCGCTAGACATGGATTCGTCGAAAACAGGAAAATCGCTAAAGGATTCCGTGTAAGCCACTTTCACTCCCCAAGCGACGTATTGATTAATTCGATAGTTGGGAAAAAACTCAATTCCCATAACCGCGCCAGTGTCGTCAAGACCTCCGACATCAAAATCCGCCGCTGCAATAGGGATGCGGATGTCAAGGTTGGGGTTATCTCCGAGAGTAAATCCAAGCGTAATGCCATACAATTCATGCTCGGCAATTTCGCCACTGGGCAACCAATCTTCATTGAATTCCTGTTTGGCATACAGGAAATCCAAATAGAGGTTTTTCATCAAATCGTTGGACACTGGTATGTCCTTGGGTCTACGCAAGTTTCGCATCCCTTCCGAAAGACTTCGAAAACCCAGATAGTAACCCGACACATTGCCATTCCTTGCAGTATAATGGCTTTGGGCATGGGTAGAAATAGCCCTAGAGGTCGAACCTAAAAAACCAAGAGAAATTAGTAGAAAGAAGGCTAAAGGAAGAGAAAGAAACGGGGGTTTCATGTAACGAAGAGGGGGAAGGGATTAGGTGAGGCTTATAAGACAATAAATATTGAGTTTATCAAAGTGCACCATTCCGGTATTATTCTGTCAACTTCAATTGAGCAGAAAACATGTCGGCCGCAGTAAGAACTAAAGAGGCTACAACGACTCAATTGCGTTGAGACGGTGCAAAGTCCAAGAGACTAAGCCATCACATCCCTCAAGCAGCCTGAGAGGACAGTCAAAAGTTGTCAGTTTCCCTTTAGCAAAACTGAAACAATTCGTGTTGAATGAGATTAGGTCACAGCCTGGAGCAAAATGAAGCCAGACGTTCAATACCCTTCTCGATAATCGCATCGGAAGTGGCATAACTGAGCCTGACGTAACCTTCGGCTCCGAATGCATGACCAGGCACAACCGCTACTTTCGTCTCTTCCAAAAGCCGAGTCGAAAACTCGTCCGACGAAAGACCAAAGGATGATACATTGGGGAAAAGATAGAAGGCGGCTTCTGCACGCTCACAGGTAACACCCTCGATGGCGTTGAGTCCTTCAAGCAACTTGAGCCGGCGACGATCAAAATGCTCCAGCATTTCACGCACGGCAGCTTGAGACTCCTCAGGATGTTCCAAGGCGGCAAGGGCCCCATACTGGGCAAAGGTCGTGGCGTTTGAAGTGGTTTGGCTCTGGAGGTCGGCAACGGCCTTGGCTACCGTATCATTGGCCACGAGAGTACCGAGACGCCAGCCTGTCATCGAATAAGTTTTGCTGAAACCCGCCACGGTTATAACGCGTTCGGCAGCCTCGGGTCCGAAAGAGGCCGGGCTATGGTGAGTGACTCCGTCGTAGAGAAGGTATTCGTAAATCTCGTCCGACATGACGTAAAAATCGTTCTCTATCGCAACCTCGACGAGCGCTTGCATCTCCTCCTTTGAATAGATGGCTCCCGTAGGATTGGAGGGGCTATTAAGAACGAGCATGCGAGTGTTTGGAGTGACTGCTTCGCGAAGTTGATCGGGAGTGACCTTGAAACCCTGATCGTCGCCGGCGAAGATGAACTTGGGCTTGGCTCCGGCAAGCTTGACCATTTCGGGGTAGCTCACCCAGTAGGGAGCGGGCACGACAACTTCATCGCCGGGACCACAGGTAGCGAGAATCGCAAGGTAGCAGGAATATTTACCACCCGGACTGACAACAACCTGGGCAGGTCGAACCTCCGCAATACCGTTTTCTTCGACGTATTTTTTAGCCAAGAGTTCGCGAAGGGCCGGCAAGCCTGCGGCGGGAGCGTACTTGGTCTTGCCATCGGCAAGGGCCTTGGCGCAGGCTTCCTTAATGAATTCCGGGGTATCGAAGTCAGGTTCGCCCGCCCCGAAACCACAGACGTCTTCGCCTGCTGCCTTTAGTGCTTTAGCCTTGGCGTCTACTGCCAAGGTCGGTGAAGGCGAAACATTCAGCGCCCAAGTGGAAAGTGAATTGGTTTTCATATAAAAAGTAATGGTTTTTAAAGGAGACAAGAAAACGGGCAAGCCGTTTTCACTTTCTCATTCAATGGATTGCAGTAGTTCTTCGGACACCTTTGGCGTCTCGTCCAATCCGGCAGGCGTGAAGACCTCCCTCCCCAAGTCCAGATCAGTCGCCGCCGCAATAACGGTAAAACGTGTTCTTGAGCTAGTGAGAGCATCACGAAAGTCCAAAGTCTTGGCAATCCACGTCTCCCCGACCTTTTTGAGGCTGACGAGGCCGAAGGTCTTGTCCGGGACACCGCGACGACCGAAGAACTCAACCCGTAGCGGGGCTTCATAGACATCGTCCAAAGCAAGACGAATTTTTTTCAAAGCAGGAACGGCTTCACTCGCCCATGCAGGCGGCGAAAACTCGAACAAGTGAGAAGGTCTGCCAATCACTCTGCCCGACTTTTGGTACTTAGCATCCCAAAAAACAAAGGGCATCATGAGGTCAAAAAGCGTGTGTCCCATACCTGGCGCCAAGGGCTGGAACAAATCTGCATTTACCAATTGCTTGGATTCGTTGCCATCAAAAGCATTCAGCCACGCCTCAGGCTCGGGACCATTACGCAGAAGATAAGCTTTTCGCTTTTCATTGGTCGAGGCCATGAGATCTAGTCGAATCAAACCATGCCCGAAGGCAAGTCCGCAGAGCGAACCTTCGCGTGAGCTTACTTCACCCCGTCTCGGATAATGCTCCAAACGAAACTGTAAGAGATATCCATGATGAAAGGCTTCGGCTGCAGGGTTTATGCCATGGAACTTACGAAAGCGATCCAATCGCTCGTTAGCTTTCTCCGGAGTGAGAATCTTGGCAAATCCCCGAGCGGGGAAAACCTTTGGTTGCGCCGATGCAACGGCAAGGGCTACGAACCAAAAGGTTAAAAGTAAAAGCCTCCGCAGCAAAGTTCGCAGGCATGAAATCATTTCAATAAGCTTGGGAAACATTACCGAATCGATTTGCATCGAGGATTAGCCTCGATGATCCATTCAACCTCAATTCGCTTACTCGGGAATGATCGAAGCATTCCCCTCCGGAATCAAGGTGGGAGTTGAGTTTGCCTCAGGAACCGGTGCAGAAGCATTCGCTTCAGGCACAGGGGGAGGCGGAGGAGCGTCGGGCAAAGGATCCGTATCGATCGGTTCGGGAATCGATGGCGTTTCAGCAGAACCGAGACCTGCGGAAGAACCAGGGACTAAAGCGGGCGAAGCTCCACCCGTTCGCTGCAAACCATCTTCCTTGGCTTCCATCTGGTAAAAGACGTATAGGGTGAAAGACAGTATGAAGAATCCCAAGATACTCCAAACCGTCATCTTTGTTAATTGAGCGCCTGAACCGGCACCAAGCACTTGGTCGGCAGCACCGCCACCCAGAGCGGAACCCATGCCGCCGGAGGTGCGTTGCAACATCACCAGAAGGATGATCAACAGGCACAAAAGAATAAGAACTGTGGTAACAAAAACTATCATAGCAATAAGGTAGAAGAGAGCACTATGGCTCTCTTTTCAACAAAGGCAATCCTGTTTGAAGACTTATGCGCCTAAGCCCGAAACGATACGGCGGAGGTCATTCTCGTCCGCAAAAGGTATGATTAGCTTACCTTTGCCAGCCCCATTTGCGGTTACTTTTGATTCAACGCCGAGCCGAGAAGCGACCCTATCTGCAATTTCACGAAAGCCCGGATTCAAGTGAGAACCACCGGTTCTACGAAAGGTCGTCTTGCCTGAACTCGAACGCAATCCTTCTACTGCATCCTCACATTGCCGCACATTCCACCCTTCACGAGCAGCACGAGCTCCAAGTTCGCCTCGAACCTCGATATCCTCGACTCCCAAAAGGACCTTGGCGTGACCTACGGAAAGCTTTCCTGCAACCAAGAGGTTCCTGAGACCATCGTCGAGTTGAAGAAGACGCATCATGTTGGTAACGTATGTCCTGCTTTTGCCTACTTTCTCCGCCACTTGAGCCTGAGTCAGGCTAAAATCGTTGACGAGGGACGAGTAGCCTAGAGCTTCCTCAAGAGGATTGAGTCCTTCGCGCTGCAGGTTCTCAATTAGCGAGAGTGAAGCTGAAGAAAGATCCGTTGCTTCAACTAAACGCACTAGGATTGTATCTCGCCCTAGTTCCCGGTGAGCGCGCCATCGTCTTTCGCCTGCAATAATCTCATAACCTTCAGCGGTCTTACGAGCCACGATAGGTTGCAACAAACCCTCGGCCTTGATACTGGCGGCAAGCTCAGAAACCTTGGCGGGATCCAAAGTTTTGCGAGGTTGGTGAGGGTTGGGAACCAAATCATCAAGAGGAACCTCGAGAATTTTTTCGGCGCTATTGCCGGCGACAACCGTATCACCGAAAGGACCATCGACAATTGTGGTCACCTCCTCGGACACCTCGTTGAGAGTGGAATGCCCCGGCATTTCCACCAGAGGATCGATGGCAACCGCAGGAGCACCGGCACCACCCGCGATCAGACTACCGAGACCACGGCCGAGACGAGAAGTTGATTTAGCCATAATTATTTTTTTAACTTTGCGGGACAAACAGTTCTTTCCCGACATGAACCTTTGTCGGGTCGGAAATCCGATTGGCGGAAAGTATCCATGGTATCTTGGATTTATACTTGAGAGCGATGCTGCTGATTGTTTCTCCTTTTCCCACAACATGCACGAAACCCTTGTCCTTAGGGTAATCATCCGTAAATTTCGGGGAAGGTGACGGTGGAGCAGACGGGGAACCACCGCTATATGAAGCAAAGCCGGCGTTCATTTGCTTAATCAGCCTTTGCAAACCTGCATCCACATGCCGCCGAAGAGCTTCCGCCCCTGTCTTGTTTTTTGAAATGTCTAGTCGCAAACTTTCCAGCCTGCCATCCATTTGACGCGCGAACTCCTGCAGGCTACTTGAGGAAACACCCTGAGTTTTGCCCGCTTTCTCAGCAACTAAACGCAATTGAGCGTTCTCTCGTCTCAAGATTTCCACCTCGCTTCGGAGGTTGGCCACTTGCCTGGAGATCAACTCCAAGTCCTGCGTGAGGTTGGCAAGCCGCACATTAGTGTCTGCCGCCATCGCGGAAGAAAAGGCACCGACGAACAGAAGTACGCCGACCAGCGTTAGCATTTGAAAGGAGAAAAACGACCAGCCACGAGAAGCCAATCTCCCACCACGAAGAATTAACCAATTATTCATTACCACACTCCAGAATATTTAATACTATGATTTAAAGGATCTATGCAAGTTTACTTTTAAGAATTGGGAAAATCAAGGACTCAAGGGATAAGCAATTCAGAAAGAGTTTGGCTTCCGACAAGCTCTCCCTCCGCAAGAGGAAAACCTGATAAAAACTCTGCGGTTGGCATCATTCGCCCGCCCGGACGTTGCAGTTCGAGTAAAGACAAAGCGCCTTCCGGCGTTCCAATAGCCACTTCCCTAGGATTTGGCAAAAACACCTGCCCAGCCGCTATATCTCCGCATGAATCAACGATTTTTACTGAACCGACCTTTACGCGAACCCCTTGAACATCGAACCATGAACCCGGCCAACCTCGAAAAGCAGAAACCCGCCGCGCAAGCACCGCAGCTGGAACGGAAAAGTCTAGTGCCCCATCCGTCTTGCGGAGCTTTCTGCAATAAGTGGCCGCTTTTTCGTTCTGAGAAGTCTCCGTGGCTTCACCGGCCAAAAGAGCAGGGAGGTTTCGGCGAAGAAGAGGAATGCAGGCAACCGACAACTTCTCGCGAAGTCGGGGACCATCGTCATCCGGTGCTATGGGCGTGATCTCCGTATCCACGATGGGGCCCGCGTCCATGCGTGAAACCACGCGCATAAGTGTTACTCCAGTCTCTTTCTCGCCTTGAGCCAAGGCCGTTTCCACAGGAGAAGCCCCACGATAGGCAGGCAACAGGGAACCATGCAGGTTGAAAGTCCCGGCAACAGGCGCATCCAACAAGGCAGAGGATAGAATATGACCATAGGCCATTACCATTGCCAAAACCACGCCTTCCTGCCGCAACCAAGTCACCTCCGGTTCAAGAGGTTTTTCGGGATCCAGTATTTTGATCCCGTTTTCGACAGCCCATCCCTTAACGGGATTTGAGCGCATTTTTTTACCTCTGCCCGATGGTCGATCGGGTTGAGTGATAACTCCTACAAGCTCACAGGCAGAAGAAGCCTCTCTCAAGAAAAAGTCGAGGCTAGGCAAGGCAATGGCATCCGAACCATAAAATACCACGGGGGGCTTCGGCATAAGTCTAATTCGGCATAAGTCTAATTAACTTTGAGGCCGTCTCCCATCCACGAGAGCCGGTTGATCGTATAGTAAGACACAAAAAACGGGGCCGACGTTCGAAAGTGAAACGTCGGCCCCGTGTTTAGAGCTCAGAAAGAGGTTCGAGGAAATTATTTGGGCATGCTCAAGGAAGTAACGGTATACTGAAGCTGGAATGAATCAGATTATGAGCCAAAAGCTTGATTCTAGGGTCCGGAGTAACGGGCTTCTTTGCCGGCAAGAGAAAATTTCAATGGGCAACCGATGAGTGAAAAATGACCTGTAATGCTTTTTTCCAAGTAACGACTGTATGTTTCGTCCAAGCGTTCGCCTTGGTTACAGAAAAGCTTAATGCGAAAGGGACGGGAAGAGACTTGGAGGGCATAGAAAAGTTTAAAGCGCTTTCCCTTAACTACAGCAGGCGGTCGTTTTTCAAACATATCGCCCAAAAGACGGTTCAAGGGTGAGGTAGGTATGGGGACGTCCATTCGAGCGTCCATGTCGCGGGCGGCGCCGAGAAAGTCCTGAATGGAGTATCCAGTTAAGGCAGAAGCAAATAGCACTGGCGACTCGGGGAGGAAAAAGAGTTCTTTGCGAAGAGATTTCTCATAGGATTTTCTAAAGTGCTCTTCATCGCGATAACCGGGAAGGGGGTCTCGTCTAAATCCGTCCAAAACGAGATCCCACTTATTGACGAGAATGGCAAGTCCCCTACCAGCATCCAAGATTCTTCCGGCTAGAATTTTATCCTGCTTAGTCACACCCTCCCGAGCATCCAAAACCAAAAACACGACGTCCGCGCCCTCCATCGCCTGCTCGCTCCGCAAAGAGGAGAAGTAATCGAGAGAGGAATCGACGCGCTTTCGTCTTTTGAGGCCGGCTGTATCGAAAAGACGGAAACGCCAGGGTTCTTGATCGGCGGAATCTCCCTCGAAATCGAGATCCAGTTCAACGGTTTCGCGAGTGGTGCCCGGAACGTCGCTGACGATCAGACGATCTGAGTCGAGAAGACGATTACAAAGGGAGGATTTGCCCACATTGGGACGACCGAGAAAAGCAA
>JABHOU010000356.1 GCA_018695085.1 Opitutia bacterium
GACGACCTTTCCCGCGAAATCGTGGACGGACGCGCCGATCGCGTGGACGACGTCGAGCGCATACTCAAGGAAACCCGATCCGCAGTGGAGACGCTCTCCCTGTTCGGCGGCGGCAAACTCGTATGGCTCAACGAGATGAACTTTCTAAACCAAAGTAGGGTCGGCGCCTCGCAAGGCGCCAAGGACGCCCTCGAGACGATCAAAGAAACCCTCGAAAAGCTCGGTGATGACGACCAAGTCATCCTTTCCGCATGCCCCGTGCATCGAAACCATGGTTTCGTAAAGTGGTTGCAAAAGAGCTCTCGTTACGAGGACGTGTCCAAAGGCGAAAAAGGAGACGCCGCCTTTCGTCGCACGGTCGGCGACGCCGCCAAGGAATTCGGAGTATCCTATGCCCCCGGCGCCGTCGACTTGCTCGCCGCCAAAATCGGTGCGAACACACGCCTCGCCGCCGAGGAGACGCAAAAACTCGCCACCTATTTGGGCCAGGAAGAAACGGAAATCACCGAGCAACTCGTGATCGATCTAGTCCCCGAGTTTGGTGAAGCCGATTTCTTCGAGGCCGCCGAGGCTTTTGCCTCGGGAGACCTCGCATGGACGCTCGACGCCATCGACCGCCACTTCTTTCACGCCAAGGACGCCCGCCCACTGCTCTCCTCCCTGCAGGGGCGCAACCGTCTCGTCATCCAGCTTCGCGTGCTCATCGATTCGGGGGAAATCGACTCCCGCTCCCGCCTCAACAAGGACGTCCTCGATCGCATCGCCCGCAAACGCTCCGTCCATTTTGCCGATGCCACCGAAAAGAACCCCCTCAACGTATTCACCCAGAACCCGTGGTACCTCGGGCGCCTCGTGCCCGCCGCCGCCAAGTACAATGCCCGCAGGCTCATCGACTTTCAGGAACAGTTCATCCGGGCCTTCGAGCAACTCCTCGGCGCCACCAAGGAAGACCAACCCACCATAATGAAGGAACTGGCCATCCGCTGCCTGGGACGCGCCAATTAATCGAAAAAGGTGACGCACCGGCTACTTTCAAAAAAGGCAACTAGGATTTGAACCAACTCTCTTGCTTGCCATTGTTCTTCCATTTCCATAGCTTTTAAATCCATATGAAAAACAAGCTTTTTGCCGTCACAATTCTCTTCAGCATCGCCAACGCCCTGCTTGGGCAGGACGCCGTATCAAACGCCGACCTATCTCGCAAACTGGATCTCATCCTCCTCAAGGTCGATTCGCTTGAAACGAGGGTTAACGCCATAGAGGGCAAACAAACCAAGCCCACTACGCCCGCGCCGCAACCGGCCCCTGTAGCTCAGGCGAAACAGCCGACTCAGGTTCCTGTCCTCAAGCCAACCACTCAGACCCCACAGGAAAAGAAATCCTTCTTCCAAAAAATCAAAAAAGAACTGAAGATCGAGCAGGCTCAAGCAGCAGGACCTTGGACGAACCCGGACTCCTGGAGGCAGATCAGAAGAAACATCAGTTCCTTTCAAGTGCGGCAGGCGCTCGGAAATCCGAACAAAATAAAACATTCCCTAAATCCTCGTATCGAGCAGGTATATCGCTACGAGGGAGACCTCGACGGCGACGACGTCGAAGAGAAAGGCGTAGTCAACTTTCACCGCGACAGGGTAGTATCCTTCGAGAGCCCCTTTCACGAATAAATCGCGGATATTCTTTCGGTAACCCAAGCTCGGAAGCTCTAGGAATATTCTATTCGTGCGCAATTTTCGAGAAAACAATTGATTGGAAGCGTTCCTGCGCAAGACTCGCCGAAAAACAATACGTTCAAAATTGTTAATACTTTTATTGACTTTTGTCCTAAAAAGCCCATTTTTAGATATGTTCTTGTAAGCGCTATCCGCGTGGAATGAACATTGGTTAACCTAAAACAAACAAACAAACTAGAATAAATTATGAAAAATAAAATCATAGCTACTCTTGTTGCTCTCGGTCTGGTGGGATCTGCTTCCGCCCTCGATATCAACGAGAATCTATCCATCAATGGTTTCATTGATACCTCGTATACTCATACTGAAAACAGTGGCACACCAACTGCCGATGACAGACAAGAACTCGGTCTCGACGAAATCGAGCTGAACTTCCTGTTCAACGTAGGCGGCGCTTCCGGTGCTATCCACGTAGATCGTACCGACGGACGTGAATCCGACGGAGTCGCTCCTATAGCTGGAGGCGCTAGCGATGTCGACGAAGGCATCAACTTGGAGCAAGCCTTCATCGGCTATACTTTGGAAAACGGCGTGAGTCTTACCATCGGTAAGTACGGTTCGCAGCTCGGTCTCGAGCGCGAAGATCCCGGAGGTCTATATACCTTCAGTCGTGCGTATGGCGAAGCCACAGGCGGACAATTCAACTTGGGCGACGTAGACGAAAACGTCTACGAAGGTGTCAGACTTGGATACTCCTCGGACGTATTCGGTCTTGGTATCTCCTTGCAAAATGACGCGAGTCAACGTGAAGACATTGAGGACAATGAGCTCGACCTCGAGTTTTCATTAACCTACACGGGGATAGAAAACCTCACCATTGGTGGCGGTTATCGCTTCGAGAACGCAGGAGGATCTGTGGGTGAAAGTGACGTATTGAATGTCCACTTCACCACGGTAATGGGCAAGTTCCTCATCGGTGCCGAGTATATCGAAATCGAAAATGCCCTTAAAACAGCTGCCGATCAAGACCTCGACGGTTGGCAAGTTCTCGCCGACTACGACGTTAGCGAAAAGCTCGGCGTAGCCTTGCGTATCAGCAGCAACGAGGTGACAGGTAGCAATGATTACGAAAAGGTAACTCTTGCTCCCAACTACTCACTCACCGATAGCTTGGGTGTAATCCTCGAGTACAGTGACGTAGACACTGGTTCTGGTGGAGACGCCAACGAGCTTGCTCTTGAGCTTACATTCACTTTCTAAGCTTAGGCTTAGCTAAGTTTTACAGTTTCACGAAAGAGGGTCGCCCGTTCACCGGGCGGCCCTTTTTCTTTTTTCGGGACAATGTATCCCCGATACGCAACCGATATTCCAAAAAGAAAACTTCAGAATAAGAATTGTCATTGCGAGGAGCGCAAGCAACGCGGCAATCCAGCCCGAATCGACCCTCCCCAATACGTCACCACACCCATCCGCTTGCCTCCATCAATCCCTCTCTTAAAGCCCCCCCTCGCAAGCGCACACCCCAGTGGCGAGGAACAAACCTTGTCCCGCCTCCCCATTTCGCATTAGGGAAACCAAACATCCGATGATCAACCTGAACGAACCCTATTCCGTACCGCCGGACACGCCCAAATTCTCCCCCGGCGAAGTCGTGAGCCACCTGCGATACGGTTACCGCGGTCTAGTCGTGGACTTCGACCCAACCTGTCAAGCTGACGACGACTGGTACAAGGCCAACCAGACCCAACCTGACAAGGGCCAGCCCTGGTACCACGTACTGGTGGACGGACAGCACCAAGTGACTTACGTAGCGCAAAACAACCTCCAATCCGATATGACGAGCGAGCCCATCGTGCACCCCATGCTCAACCTATTCTTCTCCGGCCACGACGAAGCGACCAAGCGCTACCTCCGCAACGACGTCCCCTGGAACCCAGGCCAACCACCCGACGCCCCACCCCCGCTCCCACCGGAACCACCCGAGCAGCTAGCTTAATTGGCGATCGGTGTACCACCGGGTGGAAACGATAGCTTATTCATTTATCGCAAGATTCATAGACCGGTCGGAATTCCCTGCCTCAAATAGCCCCGTTCTCAAGCAAACAAAAAGCATTTGTCATTGCGAGAAGCGCAAACGACGCTGCAATCCAGTCCGCCCCCTCCACAAGCATCGACCGCCACCCTGCATACGCACCTCGACCACCCCTGTCATTGCGAGCCACAAAGTGGCGCGGCAATCCAGCGGAACTGTTTTGTAACTCGCGGCTACCCGCACTCCCACTAGATTACCGCGCCGGGTCTCAAAGATACCCTCCTCGCAATGACACCCGAATTAGCGGTATCGAAGCGAAGAAGCCCTCAGGATCTACTTGCAAATGGCAAGAAGCTCTCCATGAAGCTTTTTTAATTCCGGCATGTGAACTCCTGCAGCTTCCCCGCGGCGTAAGGGCTCGCCCCAAATGGCATCCACCTCGACTTCGCGTCCGGCAAGAAAATCGATCAGGCTCGAGGGCTTGTAGGGGCCCATAGGTTCGGTAAGGGTGAACTGGCTATCGAGAAACCTATTCTCTATCTCCACACCATACGCAGTTGCCGCCTGCTGTAACTCTTCCATGAGGGAACGGGCGCGACGAGCAAGCTCGGGGTCAGCCAGAATCTTGTCCGTGGTAATCCCACCGGAAGCAACGGAAAGACCATTGAAGGGTACGTTCCAACAAAGCTTTCGCCAAAGAGCCTCCTCGAGAGATGCCGCTTCGCGCGCATCCACGCCGGCTTCCGCAAAGGCCCCCATAATCTCGCGAGCCTTGATCGAAAGCGATTGCCCGACTTGACCGAACTGCACGTATCCCGGGAAAATACTTTCCACCACAGTGGAAGAGGTACGGTTGATGCAAGTGAAACACAAACCGCCCGCGATCGTTCGGCGATCTCCGAACAGCTCGACCAAGCGTTCCACGTTTCCCATACCGTTCTGGAGCGTGAGCAGGCAGGTATTTTCATCGACCAGAGGAGACAGTATTTCACC
>JABHOU010000319.1 GCA_018695085.1 Opitutia bacterium
AAGGGCACCACTCCATCGATGGTCAAGGGGGTGGCTCTAGACTTCAATCCGATAATTCGACGGTCAAGCTTCTAATAATGGGCTTGGCTTGGCAATGTATCACATAGGTCTCGTGAGGTGAATCGGCGATGTGAACGTGATGCATTTCCCGACCGTTTTCCTCCCAAGAATAGGTTGTTTTTACGGGATGAAAGCCACCGTTCGGCTCGATGTAATCGGCGTCGATGCGGAGACTGAAAATCATGGCTGTGTTGTTCTGGCGACCAGTGAAGCGGACCAAGGCCTTGCCGATGCCTGCAGGTATCTCATCGAATGACACGAACTTGCATGAACCCACTACCGGACCTGCGGCACGCCCCACGGCAAGCCACGATTTACCGTCGTCCAGCGACACCTCCAGATTCCAGCCGTCCTTGGGGCTTCGGGCTCGGTAGTGGCAACCGAAACGAAGGCACTTGATGTCGCCCGGCGCATCGACGGGGAATGTAATGGAGCCATTTCCGGTGGTCATTTGAAGGCCGGCTTGACTGCTGGCAATGCGGTCTATCCGTGGATGGAACTCGCGAAGGTTGAGGACGTTGGGGTAGTTGCTCCGCGCATTGCCCTCGATGGTGAGCGTTCCCTGTGACGGGCTGGCCGAGAACCTGATCGTGTTGTCGCCTTGCGTGAGGGAGGGAAGTACGCGTTGGGAATGCTGAACGTCGTGTTCGGTTCGCAAGGAATGCAAGCGAGTTCCCGTTCCCTTGAGTTCGAATTGAAGACGATAGTCGTACAACCGATGGATCAATGGCCCCAAGTCCACCGTCATGGAGAAAGGTCCGCCTGCGGATTCGGAGAAGACCTCTTTCCAATCGAGGCCATGGTTGCGAGAAAAGCTGACGCGGACCATGCCACCTTCACCGATCGAGCCGGACACCGTCAATTTGCCACCCAAGTAGACATAGGAGGTAGGCATCCTCAACTCGAGGATGCCGGCCATGTCCCCGTCGTCCACGCCCAATGCCCCTTGGCGACGGGTGTCCGCGAGGAGGTTCTCGCAGCGCAGGGCTGCTCGCTTGAGTGAATGACCGGTCAACGGAACGTCCCAGACACGAGAGCCATTGCCGATTCGTCCTCGAGCGAGGTCTCCGAACTTGTGGGTGTAATCCAAGAATGATCCCTTGATGCACAACGGGGCCGGTCCTTTGCCGTCAGGCCCGGAATTGACATGCAGCCCCTTGTTCGACCAGTTCCTGGTGAGTGACTCGCCGTGGCGGAGTTGGAGGTTCACGCGATAACCCATCGAGTATCCCTGCTCCCGAACCGGTGGATACCCACTGTATTCACCGATCGTCGAATGCCAACCGTGACTGCGTGCGGGCAAACGCCCGTTGCGATCGTAAAATTGGCACGTCGCCAAGAGAGGCGGTCCCTTCTTCCAGCCGTCGTTTGCCATGAACGAAGCCAACTTGCCGCGCATGCCGGGGTTTGTCGCTAGCCACGTCCGCACCTCCTTGGCAATTTCGTTCACGCTGGCCACATCGCCGCGGGCATCGATAAAATAGGAAATCAGGGATGCGTCCAGCATGTGCCAATCCTGCTTCCATTCCACCTCGGGCACCGTATGCCCGCGCAATTCTCTTCCGCGAGCGTTCAGTCCCGCCGCCCGAGCCAACGCCTCGACATTGGACGCCGAACAACAGCATTGACCGTAGCCATACACGTTGAACGTCTTGATCGGGTCGTGCACGCAGAGATCTTCATGCAGGAATTCTTTCGGCGGCACGTCCTGATGTCGGAATTGCACCACGCTGTTCCACACGGCCACGGCTTTTTCGCGGTCAGTCATGTCGGGTTTGAGAAACGATGCCTTCCAAGCCTCGACGTCGGAAACGTCGTCGACGTTCCCCGACAGGATCTTGATGTTGGAAACGATACCGACTTCTTTTTGGGAACCTGTCGCTTTCTCGCCAAAAACCGCTTGAGAGCCAACCCACCACAGGCCGGCAACTGAAAACAGTAAAGGAACGGATTCCTTCCGCATTATTCTAGTGCTCGCAAACGCATGCGTATTCCTTGAAGTTGCACTCTGGGCAATCACTGAGGTCTAGGTTGAATTTTTCTGTTATCGGATCGGATTCCTGAGTACTTTTAATTGTCACTATGACAGGCAGAGCTTTGCCCTTCGGGAAGGATTCATTTGAGATTAGCGAGTCGCCGTCTTTTGAGAATTCGAGGTTGGTGGGGTTTGATCGGTTTCCACCAATTAAGGTGACGACTTGATTCTCGACCGGGACGACCTTTCCGTCCTTCACTGCCGAAATAAGAATTTTTAAATCTTCCATTAGGAGAAACTCGATGTGAGGTGTTACCGAGGTGATGAGTCGTCCGCCGTTGGGACCACCTTCCTTTTGGTGCACCGCGTGGTTATCCGGCTGAGCGTGATGGTGATCGTCTTTTCCGTTGTGGCTATGCCCATGTCCATGCCCATCGTCGTGCGGGTGTCCATGGTCGTCATCGCAAGAGGTCCATAGAATGGTAGCGAGAGATGCGGTGAGCGTAAGGATTTTCCGCGTATTGAATTTCATCTTTGAATCTTTCTTATTTTGTTTGTGGTTTACCGTTTTTATAAAATCAAGTGTCTGGATTGAGATCCTTGGCAAGGATCGATTCAACCGGTTTGCGACAGAATGCATAGAAGAGGGAGGGAGTGACCGCGAGACCTAGGAGAGTCGAAGTGACCAAGCCACCCACGATGGCGATGGCAACGGGTCCGAGAATTTCTCGTCCCGGTTCATGGAGGGCAAGAAGGATTGGGACGAGCGCGATACCAGCGGAGAGAGCCGTCATGAGGATGGGCGATAATCGTTCGAGTGTACCTCGTTCGACCATTTGTCGAGTGAAGCTTTCCCCCTCATTACGCATGAGATGTAGGTAGTGGGTGATGAGCATGATGTTGTTGCGCGCGGCAATCCCGCTCACGGCGATAAAGCCTACCAAGGTGGCGATGCTTACATTGTCTAGCTTGTACTTGGTGTAGAGAACGGCGCCAACGAGAGACACGGGAATGATACCTAGGGTAAGAAAGGCAAGAGCGAAGCTTCGGTAGTGTCCGTAGAGAAGGAAGAAAACGAGAATGAGAAGAATTGTTGAAGCATAGAATATTGCCGAGGTGGCTTCTCGTTGCGCTTGGTATTCGCCTTCAAGTGAGATGGAGTAACCTTTTGGCAGTTTCACTTTTTCGGTAACTTCTCTTTGAAGGCGTTCGACCGCGGCATTGAGATTCTCTGTCGTTGGGTTGATGGAGACGACGAAGCGTCGCTGCGAGTTCTCTCGGAGGATCATGTTCGGTCCGGTTGCTCGGCGTATGTCGGCGACCCGTTCGAGAGGGATTCGTTGACCGCTTAGCGTGTCAACATAGGTTTGCTTGAGACGCTCTGGGTTTTCCCTCCATTCCTGCGGAAGTCGCAGCACAAGGTCGTATTTTCGTGTACCCTCGTAGATTTCGGCGACTTTTTCGCCCGCCATGAGGGTTGCGAGTTCTTCGTTTAGGTCGCCGGGCGCAACGCCATAGGCAAGAGCTCGTTTGCGATCCGGTTCTATTCGCAACTGAGGAACGGAGGCTTGTTGCTCGGTTCGGGCTTCCTCGAGACCGGGAATGCCGCGGGCGACGTCGGCGATTTGAGAACCGAGGCGGCGAAGTTCATCGAGGTCAGGGCCAAACACCTTCACAGCAACTTTTGCGGAAACACCACTCAGCATGTGTCCGACACGGTCCGCGAGTGGTCCGCTCATAGAACTGAATGTGCCAGGGATGCTGCGCATGGTTGTCCGAATATCTTCGATGACTTCCTTTTGCTTCCTCCCCGACGATTTGTCGAACTCGATATCGAATTCAACGGTTGAGACCGGTACCACGTGATCTCCCCGTTCCGCCCGACCTGCCCGAAAACCCACGCTCTTGATGCCGGGGATACTGAGGAGCAGGTCTTGTCCTACGTGGGCGAGCTCGGTGGTGGTCTTGAGCGACGTTCCCGGCGCTGTCGTCATGGCGACGAGCGCCGAGGGTTCTTGAAAAGGTGGCAGGAAGTTCCCGCCCATGTTCTTGAATGATTGATAGCTCGACCAGAGTAGTCCTCCCATTATGGCCAAGACCATGAAGGGTTGCGAAAGCGAGAAACGTAACCAAGTAGCGGCAAAGGCGGACTTAATCCATCGGGTAAGAAAACTATCTTTTGCCCGTGCTTTGCAAAGTTTATCCGGCAGGAGGTAGGAGCAGAGAACCGGGATGACTGTAAGGGCTACCAGAAAAGAGGCTGTCATGCTCACGATCGTGGCGATGGCGATGGGCGTGAACAGTCGGCCTTCGACTCCGCTTAGAGCGAAGAGAGGAAGGAATACTAGAACGATCAAGAGGGTGGCGTAGAATATGGATGAGCGTACTTCACCTGAAGCGTCTGCTATGACTTTTATTCTGGATTCGGGATTTGAAAGGGCAGCGTTTTCTCGGAGCCGTCGAAAAATATTTTCCATGTCTACGATGGCGTCGTCCACCACCATCCCGATGGCTACGGCCAATCCGCCAAGGGTCATCGAATTGACGCCGACACCGAGCAATTCGAACACTAATGCAGTGATCGCAAGAGAAAGAGGAATGGCGGTCAGAGTTATTAGGGTGACGCGCAAGTTGAGTAGAAACAAAAAAAGAACAATGCAGACCAGCAAAGCTCCGTCCCAAAGAGCTTTTTCTAGATTTCCGACGGCGAGGTCGATGTAGTCGCTCTGCTTGTAAAGTGGAATGATTTCGGTGCCGGTTGGTAGTGAAGAGCTTAATTCCTTCAAGGCTTGTTCCAGTTTTATCGTTAAGTCGAGGGTGTCGAATCCGGGAGATTTTCTAACGCTCATAACTACTCCGGGGTAACCTTTGGGGGCTTGATCGGGGCCGTTCGTATCGTGCCGAACGCCCATGCCCGCATCCCCGCGCATGGGTTCGACGCCCCAAGCAACCTCGGCTACGTCGCGAATGCGAAGCGGCCGGTCGTTGCGATAAGTGACCACAATGTCTCCGATGGCATCGAGATCCTTGGTCATGGCCAGATTGCGAACCATGATCTCTTGAGTGCCTTCCGTGAGAAATCCGCCCGTGGTGTTTTTTACGGATGCGGCAGTCGCCAAACGTAATTGTTCAAGGTTTATTCCATGCCTTAGCATTTTTTTGGGATTTGGTCGCACCTGAACCTGTTTCACGCCACCTCCCATAGTCTGGATTTCAGCTATCCCCGGTATCGCCTGAAGACGGCGGGAGACCACCCAATCCGCGAGGGTTCTAAGATCTCGAGGGTTGG
>JABHOU010000175.1 GCA_018695085.1 Opitutia bacterium
CCGGTTTTCCCGAGTCGGTCATAGATTTGCTCTCAGGTAACCTTGGGCAACCTCTCGGCGGTTGGCCCAATAAAGTAAGAAAAACCATCTTGGGGAAACGCAAGCCCATCCGTGGGCGACCGGGTGCTTCCGTGCCGAAAATCGACCTTAAGAAGGAAGGGGCTGCTATTGCTAGGAAGTTGGGGCGCAAAGTTAATGATGACGACCTTTTCTCGCACATCATGTACCCTAAGGTTCATGAGGACTTTGTTGCCTTCCGGTCAAAGTTCAGCGATGTCTCCGTTTTGCCTACAACAGCCTTTTTTCACGGGCTTGAGCCAGGTGAGGAAATTTCAGTTGAAATTGAAGAAGGGAAAACTCTTTTTGTCAAACTTTTGCATGTCGGTGAACCGGACGAAAAGGGGATTCGTGTCCTCACTTTCGAACTCAACGGAAAGGCGCGTCAGACATTGGTGCCCGACAAGTCCGTCAAAGGTGATACGAAAGCTCGCGAGAAGGCGGATCCGGCGAATGCGATGCATCTCGGAGCTCCTATACCGGCAATGATCAGCAGTATTTCCACGAGTGTGGGCAAGTCCGTTAGCAAGGGCGACAAGATCGCCGTGCTTGAAGCCATGAAGATGCAGACCACTCTCTACGCTCAAGTCGATGGTGTGGTGGACGCGATTTTGGTGAATGTTGGTGACTCGGTTGAATCAAAGGACCTTGTTGCCCGTTTTCGCTAAACTTTTTCCGATCTCAGCCGAATTTATAGTCTAATGATTCTCTTTCACGCTAGAGTTTGGTTTACCAATCGTATGGTCGTGTACATAATGGCGTTTGCTATAGTATTGGCATGTTTGCCATGTATGCCCCTCGAGGCAAAGCCTCTTTTCGTTCCTGAACCGGCCTTGGAGGAAGCACTCAGTCGAACACTTCAAGTGGATCAAGGTGATTTGACCGAGGAACTGGTTGCTGCAAAACTCTTGCGATTTGAATTGAGTGGAGCCGGCATCCGTGACCTAACTGGACTTGAAGCAGCCGAAAACCTTACTTCACTGGTTCTTAGGGACAACCATATCGAGGACATAACCCCAATTACCGGATTGGCCCGCCTTCGCCGATTGGATCTTTCCGGAAATCGTATTCGCGACCTCAAGAAATTGGATTCCGAAGGTCTCTTGGCTACTATCACGATGACTAACCGGATTAAAGAAATAAGAATAGAATCGTCGTCCCCTCGACTTACTCCCTTGCAAAACAACGCTCTAAAGGTCGAGTTGCTTACCATTCACAAAAAGCGTCTGAATGCACCATGGAAATTAGAGGAACTTCGAGTCGCGAACAATCGTCTGCAAGGACTGAGTGGCATTGGTAATTTCAGTGCGTTACGAATGTTGGACGCATCCAACAATGGTCTTCTCGACCTAGAGGGAATTTCCAAGCTCAAAAACCTTGAAGTGCTTCATCTTCAAGGAAATCAATTGGGGTCTGCGGAACCTTATGAGGATCAAAATAAGAACAAATCTTTTGATTCCAACGAGCCCTTCTCCGATTCTAGCGGAAACGGAAAGCGCGACCATGATCCTTTTAGCGAACTTCAAGGACTTCCTCGCCTGAAAGAATTATATCTTTTCGAGAATCGAATTACCGAACTGTCTTCCATGTCTAATTTGCCGAGTTTGGAAATATTCCTTCTTGGAGCAAACGAACTAAAGAACGCCAACGATTTCAAGGACTTCACTTCTCTTCGGAGATTAGTCTTGTCCGACAACCACTTGTCCGATGTTCGGGGGCTTTTCGATATGACGAATCTCGAATACCTTTACCTTACCGAAAATCGCCTTGGTGATTTGCGTGCCTTAAGGAAGCTGACTTCGCTTCGTGAACTCCACTTGCAGCACAATCATTTCACGGATATTCAACCCGTAGCCAACCTTGTCGAACTTAGAGTACTAGGTCTTTCCGGAAACTTTGTTTCCGATGTCAGTCCCATCGGAAGACTCGAGAAATTATCTCGTTTGGGCATCGCCGACAACAATCTTGATTTGAAGGATGTTAAAACTCTCGATTTCCTAGAACAGTTTCGGGAAGCTTCCATTCGAGTAACTCTCGGTAAGCAACGTCCTAGATCAACGGAAATGAGTCCTCTTTTTGCCGTCTTGATGGGGGATAAGGTAGCCAATCTTCGTTTGGGGGATTATCTGAAGGTCAATCTCTACGAACGTTTGTATGATTTTGTTCAAGACGACACCTTGGCTCCCGAGGATAAGATCGCTAGCTACCTGACTTGGGCTAAAACTTTAAAGTCTGGAGCATTCGACGCAAAAGCAGCTCTTGTTCCGGAGTGAAACTAGAACCTCTCGGTTCAATTGGGAATTACTTTCCGAGATAAAGGAGTCCGGCAAGAATTGCAGAGATGACAAAACAAATCGCGATGATAAATCGACTGATGGTGTTCTTGTATGAATTTGACCGGAGGAGTGTTTCCATCTTTCGGTAGTACATTCG
>JABHOU010000253.1 GCA_018695085.1 Opitutia bacterium
ACGATCGAGCCCCAGTCCAAGTCGAGCTTCACGTTGGACTTGCTAGGCTCTTCCGCCAAATCGGACACTTTTCTGCCGGCGGCATCGAAGGGTTCCTGGGAAAACTCGCGGATCATCAACTTCGTTTGCGACTCCAAGGTCATTACCGTGCCGTTGGATAGCAATAGAACGATCTTCCCGCCGACGCCGGCTTGGGCTACGGAACCCTCGCCCAACGCAGTTCCTACAGCCGTCTTGCTGGCAGGCAGGGGGTTTCCTTGAAGATCGAGGAAGCGAGTGGGGCCATCCTTCGAAACGATAATAACCGCACCCTTCCCCGTTCCATCTGCGGGAACTTGCCCTGAAAGGGAAAGCAACGAAAAGGCGAGTCCGAACGCAAGAAGAGAGGCTGTGAAAAAGATTTTCATTGTTGCTCCGCTCCTTCCGCCACGTCCAGCCAAGTGGAATCGGAGAACCGATAGATAAACAATCGATTCTCAGTGTCGCCCAAAAGAAAGCCCCAGCCATTCTCGGCATTCAGAAACAGGTATGGATAAATCCCTTCTCCCGTCCAGACCCAACCTAGGTTTTCCTGCCAAAGCCAAACCCCGCCAGCGCCTTCGTCGATGGCGAACAACCAGCCGAGCTTCTCGTGCCGCAGCCAGCCATTCGAGGAAAGAAAGAAACTGCCGAACCACGGGCTAGTCCACCAGTCGGCGGCGTCCGGGGAAGCCACTGCTCCCGCCCAAGATGGTCCGCTCGCCTGCTCAACCGACGTAAAGCGCTCTTGGGCGCCGTACCCGGTGCCCTCGACGTTGGTGGCGTAGGCCTTGTAATAGTAAGTCTTACCCGCAATAAGTTTGGTGGCGGCGACAGAAAAGGAAGTTCCATCCGAGGTAGCGGAAAGATTGGAGACGGCGGGATTGCCAAGTTTCAAATCGGGCGTGGTCCCTAAAAGAAAGCCATGGCCGACAATGCCTCCGGAATGACCTAAGTCGGCCACTATTCCTCGCAAGGTGGGAACCCTGGCTTCCACGCCGTCGACAGGCTGGGTGTCGACTATGGGCTCGAAAGCATCGACCACCGAAATCGTGAAGGTTTCTTCGGCCTCGCCACCGAACTGATCCGTGGCTCGCACACGAATGGAAAAGGAAACTTGGGATTCGTAATCGAAGGACACACCGCTGAGAAGCCTTCCCGCCTCATCGATCGAGAAGTTTGCGTTCCCCTCCGAGCCGGAACCCTCGACCAAAGCGAAGGAATGACTTTTGGAGACGTTCGAATCCGGATTCACGGGTACGGAAAAAGAACCGATCGCGGTCGCGGAAGAAAGCCCCTCCTCCAAAGATAGGCCTGAAAGCTCCACCCCGAGAGGGCTCAGGTTGAACACCGTCACCGAGCGGGTTACTTGATCGGCGGAATTGCCAGCGACGTCAGTGTGAGAATACTTCAGGAGATAGACGCCAGTAAGGTTGGCGTCCACCGAGCCGGAGACGGATGCGGATCCATTACCGTCCAAGGCATCCGTCCAAACGGCTCCGAGTTCCACGTAAGGAGCCCCGGCCTCGTGCGAGGCATTCGATTCACCGTTCAAGGTGATCACCGGGGAGGTCGTGTCCTGCACGGTCACAGTGCGGGTCACTTGAGCAGCGACGTTGCCGGCGGCATCGCTCTTGGAATAGGTCAAGAAATAGACGCCAGGGACGTTCACGTTCACGGAGCCGTTTGCCGAAACGGAGCCGTTTCCGTCCAAGGTGTCTGTCCAAGTGGCGCCCGCGTCCGAATAGGCATTAGCAGCCTCATGTGTAACGGCGGATGATCCGAACAGGGTGATCACGGGAATCGTAGTGTCCTCCACCGTTATCGTACGGGCAACTTGGGTGGCGACGTTGCCCGCGACGTCGCTCTTGGAATAGGTCAGAGTGTAGACGCCGGGGACGCTGACGTTCACCGAACTATTTGCCGAAGCGGAGCCACTGCCGTCGAGGGTATCCGCCCAAGTAGCACCTGCATCCGAATAGGCCGTGGCCGCCTCGTGCGACACGGAGGATGAGCCAGTCAAAGTGATCACGGGAATCGTAGTGTCCTGAACGGTCACTGTACGGGTCACTTGGGTGGCGGCGTTGCCCGCGACGTCGCTCTTGGAATAGGTCAGAGTGTAGACACCAGGGACGCTGACGTTCACCGAACCGGAGAGGACGGCCGTCCCGTTGCCGTCCACGCCGTCCGTCCAAGTGGCTCCCGCATCCGAATATGCGACGGATGCCTCGTGGGTCACGGTGGCGTTACCGAGCAGGGTGATCACGGGGGCGGTGTCGTCGAGATCGGTCACGGAAATCGTGAAGGCCTCCTCGTAGGTGGCGTTGTGCTCGTCGGCCACGGAAACCCGAACCGCATAGGAGACCTTGGTCTCGTAATCGAAGACCGCAGCCGTCTTCAATGTACCGTTCGCCTCTAGGGTGAGGGAGGCGTTGTCGGTCGAGCCGTTGCCGTCGATCAGCGAGTAGGAATAGACGCTCGAACCGTTGTCGTTGGGATCGGTCGCGGAAAAGACTCCCACCGTGACGCCTACCGAACTGTTCTCGGCGACCGATGAACTCGACAGGGAAAGGTCAGTCGGGGCAAGGTTCGTGGACTCGAGAAAAGTAATGACTACCAAGCCGTGACCAGTATTGTAACCGGCAACATTCAACTGACTGGAACCGGAATTGTAGGAACCGCCACCAATCCCTCCTCGATTGTAACCACTGCCTTCCACTCCACTATTTCCATAGTCTCCACCTTTATAACCGCCACCTCCTCCGCCAGGGTTTCCTCCACCCGAGCCACCCCCACCAAAACCTCCATCAGCTTGCCCATTAGAACTTTCCATACCTCCAACAGCTCCATTTGCATATGACCTAGCATAATTACTAGATCCGGTAGATGGAGCTGAACCATCAGCAGTAAACCCGGCACCACCGCTTCCACCATTTGTAGTTCCAGTAGACAAACCTCCGGTAGTTTGTGTTGCTAGAGATCCTCCATTCCCCCCACCGGCGGTCACCACACCGCTAGAAGCAGAACTTCCGCCACCACCACCAGAAACAACCAGAGGTGTAATATTTGACTCAACAACGAATGTTCCTCCTCCTCCTCCCGAGGCGTGCCAATTCCCATTACCATTACCTTTTGTGCCCTGTTGTCCAACCGCAATAGAAATCAAATCTCCCGCAGTTAAATTGAAAGTTCCCTTGCCGTAACCTCCCAAACCTATATCCCAACCTTCGCTAGCTCCCCAAGCTTCAATAGTGAAAATTGCTGATTCCGGCACGGTCCATTCTTGGATGCCTTGGGTGTTGATGGTTACGTTGCCTTCGAGAGTGGTGCCGACGTAGGCGGCGTTGACTTGGGATTGGGTAGGGCCTGTCCGACCGGTGACTCCCGCGTTGGTGAAGGTCCAGTAGGTGTCGTTGGCGTCGGTCACGTTGACGGTTACGTCTTGGGCGTCGGTCAAGTTGCCGTCGGAGACGATCACGGTGACGAGGTAGGCGTTGTCGCCGTTCGAGTCGTGGGGGTACTCGTAGTCGGGATGAGCGATGAATTGTAGGGCGTTGGTGGTGGCGTTGATCTCGAAGAGGGCGGAATCGGTGCCGCCCGATATGGAGTAAGTCAGTGACTGGTTGTCGTCATCGGTGGCGGTGAGGGTGACCACGGAGAGAACGTTCTCGGGGTGCGACACGGCGGCCGTGGTGTTGCCGTCGAGCGAAGTAAAGACGGGAATGGAACCGAGAAAACCCGACCCCGCCAGGCTGGCCACGCCCGAGGACACCACCTGCACGGGCGACGTTCGTTGCGTCGTGGTACCATCGCCCAGTTGGCCATAGTTGTTGAACCCCGTCGCCCAGAGCGAACCGTCGCTCTTGAGGAACGTCGTGTGGTAAAACCCTGCGGAAACCGAGACCACGCCCGAGGAGACCACCTGTTCCGGCGTGCTGCGGTTTGAAGTGTGTCCTAGACCCAGTTCGCCATGACCATTGTACCCCGTAGCCCAGAGCGAACCATCGCTCTTAACGAAGCTCGAATGGTGATACCCCCTAGCAGCAGACGCTACTCCGGAAGAGACCATCTGCACGGGTGTGTGGCGATCCGTAGTGGTTCCGTCGCCCAGTTCGCCGTGATTGTTATTGCCCATGCCCCAGAGCGAGCCGTCGCTCTTGAGGAATCGGGTGACGTAATAGCCCGCGGAAACCGATACCACGCCCGAGGAGATAATTTCAATGGGCGTGTTTCTTTGCGTGGTGGTACCATCCCCCAGTTCGCCGGCGGCGTTGTAACCCATAACCCAGAGGGAACCGTCGCTCTTGATGAAGGTCGTGTGGTAAGTTCCTGCGGAAACCGAAACCACGCCCGAGGAAACCACCTGCACGGGCGTGCTGCGGTTTGAAGTGTCTCCAAGGCCTAGTTCGCCATGGTTGTTGTAACCAGTAACCCAGAGCGAACCGTCGCTTTTGATGAAGGTCGTCTGGTAATAGCTCGCGGAAACCGATACCACGTCCGAGGAAACAACCTGCACGGGCGTGTGGCGTTCCGTCGTTGTACCGTCACCCAGTTGACCAGAGCCATTATGCCCCGTAGCCCAGAGGGAGCCGTCGCTCTTAATGAACATCGTATGATCGCTTCCCGTAGCAACGGACACCACGCCGGAAGAGACGATTTCAACGGGGGTGGTACGATTCGTCGTGGTACCGTCGCCCAATTCGCCGTTGTTGTTTACGCCCATGCCCCAAAGGGAGCCATCACTCTTGATGAAGGCGGTATGGTGCCCGTGGTTCCCGTGGAGGGAAACGGCCCCAGCAACAAGGAAAAGGGTCAAGCCTGCGGCAAGTCTGGACGGGTTAAACAAAAATGATAAGGAACGCATGGGAGAGGAATTAACCTAATGTAATGATATGACTTAAATAATCAAATACTTTCCCTGCCATGGCGACAAGTCAATTATAGCTATTCAACAGAGGCATAAAGCACAAGCGGGCATTGGCGAAAAGGCCCGATGCAAATGAAACGGGGATAGTTCGAAAGCAGTCCCTCGGATCGGACTAGACGTCGATCTTTATACCTTTTCGAAGGTAGGTGGGGACGTCGAGGTCTTCGCCGTCGTACAGGTTCCGCTTTCCTTGGTCGCCGAAGATTCCGCGCTGGTTCTCGGTCTGCATGAAGTCGAAGAATTCTTGATCGTCGGGAGCCTTGGCCGCGGCCTTTTCCCTCTTGGCCTTTTTCTTGGCGGCGGCGGTTTCACGCTTGAGCTTGGATGCGTGGGAGCGGGAAACGGGCTTGGCCTTCTTGGCCTTGGGAGATGTGGTGAGGACGGGATCGGCGGCGGGGGCAACGTCGGCGGCGGGTATGCCGGCCTCGAGGTCGGTGGCGCCGAGCACGCAGATTTCCACGCGATCTCCCATGTTCTCGTCGACGTGAGCGCCGAACACGACGTGCTCGCCCGCCCTGAATTCCTCGCGTATGCTGCCGGCCACTTGCTGAAGGGCAGTCATGTTCATATCGGGACCGCCGTTGACGGTGATGAGAAGAACGTCGGCGGCGCGTGAGACGTCGGGCAAATGCAGCATGGGGCAAAGCAAGAGATCTCGCAGGGCATGCCTGATGGCGTCCGCGCCCTTCCCTTCTCCAAAACCGAAGAGGGTGCGACCGGAACGGAGGTTGAAGGCCTTGCGGAGGTGGGCGAAGTCGACGTCGATCATGCCCTTGCGAAAAACGAGCGAGCAAATGGCCGAAATGCCACGACTCACGTTCATGCCCGCCTGAGCGAAGCATTCGAGAGCAGTGGCGTCGGCTCCCCCAATCTGAATGAGGGAATCGTTGGGAAGAGGAATTACGGCGTTGGCGAACTTTCGAAGCTCTGCAAGGGCGTCATCCGCCATTTGGTGGCGCTGCTTCTCCCAGCTGAAGGGCAAGGGGGTGAAGGCGAACACGAGGGCGCCTGACTCGCGAGCGAGCTTGGCGATGGCGGGAGCGGCTCCACCACCGGTTCCGCCGCCAAGACCGGCGAGAAGAAAGACAAGATCCACGCCGTCGAGATTCTTGCGAATGAGGTCGCGTTCCTCGTCGACGGCTTTGCGACCGATGGAAATTTCGCCACCCGTTCCCATGCCACGAGTAAGGCGTCGGCCAATGGGAATTTTTTCGGCGGCAATGCAGTCGGAGAGGACGTCGGCGTCGACGTCGATCGCAATTGATCGTACGGCATCAAACCCATCGAGGCAAAGGCCATCCACCAAGCTAACCCCTGCCCCACCTATACCGAATACCTTGGCTCGCACGGAGGAGCTGGAATCGGATTGAAAGGAACCTGAGGTGAACATGGTTTGCTGTGACATGGGCGTGATGGGTAGTTGGTTTTATCTGTTTTTTCTTGTTTTCAAAGAGTCTGTTAAGATCGGATTTCTGTTAAGGTGGTCTCGTCAATTCATTCCGACGAGGTGAACGAGTTTTTTAAGCAAGCCCTCCGAACCGTTGCTTTCCGAAGGAACGGCACTGTCCTTGAGACCGTAGTGAAGGAGACCAAGCACGGTGGCATTTCCGGGATGGGCGAGATCTCCCTCGATTCCGGAGGGGAAGGAGGCTTTTTCGGTGCGAAGCCCCAAGACGTTTTCCGCTACGCGATCAATTCCCGGAAGCAGGGATCCGCCACCGGTGAGCAAAACGCCCGAGGCGACCATATCGGGATCCAGCAAAGAGCCGATTTCCTTGGCGATGATTTCGAAAAGCTCGACCACCCTCGCGTTTATTACTTGGCATATGGATTTCCGCGAAACAGTGCGGTCGCCGATCGTCTTGTTGCCAATGAGCCACACGTCCTCCTTGGCATCGGACTCGTCGACCATGGCCTTGCCGTGCTCGATCTTGATATCCTCGGCATAAGGCTCAAGGATGCGAAGACCCATGCTCAGGTCGCCGCTGATATGATCTCCACCCACGCAAACTACGCCCGTGGCCGCAATGTGACCGTGCCGATACAAAACATAGTCCGTGACTCCTGCCCCGACATCCACGACGAGTACGCCCGAATGCTGAAGGTCGGATCCCGCAACGATGGCCCCCGAGGCAATGGAAGAAACAAAAAGTTCCGTAATATCGAGGCGACCGTAACCGTGGACGATGTCGTAGCTTTCCTGAATGGCGTTGTTTTCACCTTCAATAGCCCAATACCCAATCTCTATGGATGAACCACACATACCCACGGGGTCTTCGACGATGCGATCGTCGAGCACGACGGGAGAGCGCACGTGGTGCACGAAAGAGCGCCCCTCTTCGGGTTTCTTTCGCTTAGCCTCCTCGGATGCACGCTCGACATCAGAATATTCCACCCGATTGTCGGATGCGGCAGTGGAAGAACTTCCTCGAAGTTGAGTTCCTCTCAAGTGCGAGCCGGTTTGGGCCAAGTAAACTTCGTCGATCTTTGCCCCGGCTGCTGTCTCGGCTTCCTCGATCGCGGCATGGACGGCAGAAGCAGTCTTCCGGTAATCTACGATTTCGCCTTTACGCACGCCCTCGTTCTTGACGCTTGCAGCAGCGACGACCTTGAGATCGCCGGAAGGAGAAAGTACGCCAACCATCGCCTTGGCCTTTTGGGTTCCAATTTCTACGGCTCCGAGAATCTTGCTCATGGGCGAATTTAGGTTGATTGAAAGGCAAAGGCCAGTTTCGGGACAAATGTCAGAGGTTCATAAACGAGCGAAGACCGAGCGACCGTGAGAAAGGTCGATGGAATCGATGCTCATTTTATTTTTAAAGCCGGGTTCCAGAAGTAGGTATTTGAGACGACGAAGCTGAGCCCGATAATCACGAGGCGCGAACCGCATATCCTTGACTCTCGTGGATTCAATACGGACATGAGCCCCGGGATCCGATTCATCGGCGTCGGGTCGCAAAAAAGACACTACCTTCCATTCTCGAAATAGTTCGGGAAAATCGCTCCGGGCAATTTCAAGAAGAGGCGAAACCTTCTTTAAAACGGAAATGGGTTGGTAACCGTTGTCTTCGTCTTTCTTCAACAAGCTGGAATGAGGATTAAGATAAGGCAAGGCGCGCAAAGTGGCGTTGCGGAAATCTTTGCCTTTGTAAATTACACCCGCTCCCGAAACGAGCCACATCTCCGGTTTGCCTTTCTTGGGGCGAATGAAGAGACGATAGAGAGGCTTGTGTTCAGAGATTTCAACTTGAAGAGTGGAAGGAAAACGGCGGCGCACTCGAGCGGAAGCGATTTGCGGTTCCTTCTCCAATTTGCTCCGAAGATCCTTGAGCTCCAAGTCCATGAGAGTGGCATTCTCGGGGATTTGGAGCATACGCTTGATCGAGTTGAGGCTGAACACACCATCAGTGGAGTATTTCACGGAATCGACAGGAAGAGCCGGACCCGTGAGGTCTACAGGGCCGGGGTTACGCTGAAAGTGTTCCCGAGCGAGCCAGATTCCGTATCCGGCTCCACCAAGAAGAGCAATGAGCAATAAAACTTTTCCGACCCCAAGAAGAGAACGCTTCCAAGCAACGGAAGACATAGGGCGCCTCCGTTTATCGGAAACAAGGTTGCGCCAACTTCGATCGGAATTGGACTTGGTGTTCTTTTTCCGTGTGATTCCCATTATGAGCTTCTTCGTAAGGATCGTTTTATCAGGAGGCTTTGCGTTGAGCGAAGCGATCGATCGCCGGTTCTATCAACTCTTGCGCCAAGTGGCCGAAATCGTAACCTGCACAGGATGCGCTTTTGGGAAGCAGACTAGTTTCAGTAAGTCCCGGAAGGGTGTTGACCTCCAGAAAATGTGAATGCCCGTCTTCACAGACGATAAAATCCACCCGAGCGAAATCACGACATCCGCAAACTTCGAAGGCCGTGCGGGCCGCGGCTTTCACCTCTTCCTCAACCTCACAAGGCAAAACGGCAGGATAGCGGTATTCGGTCTGTCCCGACTGGTATTTTCGTTCGTAGTCGTAGACACCTCCGAGCGGAATGACCTCCACCACGCCGAGTGGGGTGCCATGCAATACTCCAACAGTCAACTCTCGACCACGAATACGTTTTTCAATCAACCAGTTACCCTTGGGCAATTCAGGAAGCAAAGTTTCCAATTCTTGTTCGTTTTTTACGACTTTCAGACGAACGCTACTGCCTTGGTCGGTTGGCTTGACGATCAAATCGTTACCGAGAGTAGCGACCAAGTCGCTTGCGGACACTTCGCTCAGGTCACGAAAGAATCTCCCCGGGGCAACTCGAACGCCGGCTTCCCATACTCGATTTTTCGCCAAGTGCTTTTCCATGCATAACTTGCTCGAAGAGGAACAGCTTCCGGCGTACTCGATTCCGCGCACATCCAACAATTTCTGCAGGGTTCCGTCTTCTCCAAAAGTTCCGTGAATGGCGGGAAAAACGATGGTATTGGAACCGTTCAAGTCGGGTGGAAGAGAATGTTGCGCCAAGTCCACGAGGGTTACGCCATAGCGATCCCGCAAGGCGGATGATATCGCTTGTCCTGTCTCAAGTGAGACCTCTCGTTCCTCCCCCACTCCACCTGAGAGAACCGTAATCGATGGTAAATTATTTTCTGTCATATTATGAGTACCCGCCAACTCGTTGAGGCCGCCACAGCCTTTGATTTTCAGTGTTTAATCAATTCAATGCTTCCTTCCAGCTTTTTCCCAGAAGGGTTACTTCCGGTTGCAATTCCACACCGGTGGAATCCTTAACTTTTCCGCGCACCCGCCGAATCAGGCTAATGACCTCATCCGCAGTAGCGCCACCTTGATTGACGATAAAATTCGCGTGGACGTTCGAAATCGATGCAGCACCCAGACATTCTCCCTTGAGACCGTAATGGTCAATTAGTCGTCCGGCGGAATCGTCGGTCGGGTTGCGAAAGATGCATCCGGCACTGGATTCACGAGGTTGCGATGCCCAACGTTTCTTGGAGAATTCGTCGATGCGTTGACGAACCTCGTTCTTGCTCGACAAACCAGTAGCCTTTAGGCGAGCCCTTAACACGACGCCCTCTTCGGCCTCGGCGCAAATACGATATCCGACGGTTAGCTTGTCGCCTGCAATCTCGCGAACAAGGCCGTTCGGCATAAGGAAAGTCACCGATTCGACTAGGTCGCAGGTCTCCCCGCCCATGGCCCCTGCATTCATTCGCAAAGCACCGCCCAAGGTTCCGGGAATGCCTTCCAGAAACTCAAAACCTGCCAACCCGTGTTCACAAGCCAACCGGCAAACTTCTTTCAATTTGGTCCCGGCTTCGACAACAAAAGTATCGTTGGCAACTAGACGAACGTCTCTCCACGCAGGACCCACGAGACGAAGAACCAACCCGGCAAAACCATCGTCGGGCACGATTAAGTTGGAACCGCGGCCCATTACGAAAAAAGGGAAATCAAAAAGGGAGCAGGCATCCACCAATTCTCGCAAATCCTCCGAACAGGAAGGTTCCGCATATGCGGTGGCAGAACCACCTACTCGCAAAGTAGTCTTGTCGGCCAATGGTTCGTCCATGCGAAGGATGCAGTTCTTCGACAAGCGAGGGTTCAGATAGTCGGACCAGGCGAACCAAGCATCGCCCTTTGATCGTTGCCACGAAGCAAAGGCATGAGCATGTCGATCCAGATCGCCAGCACCGAGAAACAAAACTTGATCACCTTCTGGAGATACGCCCCCAATTGACTTACGCAAATCGTAAAAACTGGAGAACACCCCAGTCGCCTTGCGTAAACGAGGGGGCAAGTATCCCATCATTTTCTCCACCGATCCGTCGACGTCAGGAGTCTCGAAAGCACCATAGGTGGGCAAAAGAAACAAATCGTCGGCTACGGATAATTCCTCAGCGAACTGAGCCGCCAAGTCGCGTGTCCGCGAATAACGGTGCGGCTGAAAGACGACTTTTAGGCGACGGTCGGGAAAGTGATTCGCGGATTCCGCTAAAATAGCTCGAATTTCGGTGGGATGATGGGCGTAATCCTCCAAAACAAGACGATTGGAGGATTTGAAAAGAACAGCTTGGCGTCGGGCTAGACCGGGAAAATCAGAGAAGTCCGCCAAGGCAGGATCTAAACCGAGATAACAAAAGGCAGCCAAAGCAGCGGCGGCATTGCTAGCATTGTAAGCTCCAGGGTCCGAAGAATTTTCATAGGTGATGGTTGAGCATGAAGCCGAAGCCTGAGCTAAGTCCTCGAGATCATTGTCCTCGGGGATAATGATCGCGTTCTTGGTACGAGAAAAAAGTCCACCGAGCGTATCGCGAAATCCCCGTTGTGAAGAATATTGAGTGGTGTGATCCCAATCGCAGTTCAAGCAGAGGGTGGCAGTTGGGCTAAATCCATCAATCGTGCCATCGCTCTCGTCGACCTCGATGACAACCCAAGGCGAATCCGAGTGCGCCCCGGGAGGGATCGAAGTATCACGGAACAATCCTCCGACAAGATACCCGCATGGAAAATCTGCCTTACGCAAAAGCCACGCGAGCATCGCCGCAGTGGTAGTTTTACCGTGACTGCCGACCACTGCCAAGACCTTATGTTCGGCAGTCAGGTCGGCCAGAAAATCTCCCCTTCTCAAAACAGGAATGCCTTGTTCCTTCCATTCATCTAGAGCTGGCAAATCCTCGGCAATGGCGGAAGAGCGAACCACAATATCCGGGAGAAAACTGGGTACAGGTTCCGAACAGATACGCACTCCCGACCTTTCCAACAAACTGCGGACAGGCTCCCTAAAAGAGTCGTCAAAAGCTTCCACTTCGGCACCTGCTCCATGCAAGTATATGGCCAATGGTGCCATACCCATGCCACCGGCCCCGAGGAGAAAACATTTGCGAGGAAGGTTCATCCGGCAAATGGCAAGGCGCCTGCGATAACATCGCGATTACCGCTTTCTTTTAGAACATTGGTAACGTCGAAAACGATTTCCGACACCACGTCTCCGGGATCAGTCGCCACTAGGTTTCGACGTAAAACTGCTCGAAATTCCTCGTTAAACATTACTTCGCGAGCTTCCTCAAAGAGCAATTCCTCGATCCGGTCTTGCGGACATACGATGGCAGCCCCCTTCTGCTCGATAAAGGAGGCGTTAAGCGCTTGGTGGTCATCCGCGGCAAAGGGGTAAGGAACTAAAATCGAAGGAACCCGACACCGGATGATCTCGGAAATAGAACCTGCTCCTGCTCGAGAAATCACTAAGTCAGCGGCGGAAAGTACGGTGCTCATCTCGTCGCTGAAAGGCACAAAACGCATAGGAACGGAAGAACCGTCCGGTCCCGTCATCTCGACAACGCCCGAACTTTCATTTCCCATTCCGGTAAGACAATAAACACTGACCCCATCCGAGGCGAATGCCTCCAGATGGTCTTTTACCCATTGGTTGAGAGAAGTTGCGCCTTGGCTACCCCCCAAAACCACAAGCAGTCGTTCCGTTGAACTTACACCCAAGCTTCTGCGAGCTCGTTCACGGGGGATTCGGCGAAATTCCCGGCGGAGCGGATAACCCAAGTTTCGAATCACCTTGGAAGAAACACCGTCCATCTTAATCCCTTCGGGAAGATACAACCTACTCGCCTTTTTGCGGAGTAAACGCACTGCCCGTCCGACCGCTCGATTGGCTTCATGCAAAAACACAGGCATGCCACGACTACGTGCGGCCAAAACCGGTCCGACTGAGGTAAATCCGCCAAAACCGAACAAAGCATCTGCTCCAACGTTACGATAGAATCTAAGCGAATGAAAATAGGAAGACACCAACCCCTTGGCGAACCGGCCTAATCCGAGCGGGGTTTTAAGAAAAGGGGCACCTGGCATGCGTTCAAAAGTGAGCTCCGGGTAATTCTCCGAGAGACGTTAATCGACCATTTTGTTGCTGATAAACATCCAGCAAGGATAGCCTTTCTCTTCCAAGCTTTGGGCAAGAGCGATACCTGGGGTCAGGTGACCTCCGGTTCCCCCGCATGCTATTACGACGTTTCTCATGATGGTAAAATTATTTCGTTCCTCGCTACAATTCCCTCGACCGAGGGAGGACCGGACCTCCCCAATTGCGAAATACGTTCAGGATCAAACCGATCAGCACGAAAGTAACCATCAAGTTGGAACCTCCATAACTGATAAAGGGTAACGACATGCCTTTGGTGGGCATGGAACCGGTAACGACACCAACATTGATGACCGCCTGTAGAGCGATGGCCAAAATAGCACCTGATCCAATTAGAAAAAGATAAAGGTTGGGAGCCTCCCTCAATCGCCAGGCAACCAGAACGAACAAGGCGAGGAAGCATGCGACGATTCCTAGTGAGAAAATCAGACCGAGCTCCTCGCCGATTACGGAAAAGATGAAGTCGGTATGAGCCTCGGGCAGGAAGTGCATCTGTTGCCTTCCCTTGCCGAGACCGACTCCATCGACCCCTCCGACGCCGAAGGCGAGCATACCTTGCCACAGTTGGTAGGCGCTGTCGTTGGCATTGGCCTCTACGTCGAGAAATGAAGTGACTCTTCGAATTCGAACGGGATCTAAATAAACCAGCAGAGCGAAGCCGGATACGGCCAAACCCGCGATTGGAAGAAGCCATCGTAAACTGACCCCTGCTAGAAACATCATGGTGGCCCCGACCGCCCCGCAAAGAAAAGTCGTACCGAAATCGGGTTGCAGCATAATCAGTCCAAGAACGAGACCGAGGATGAGAGAGGGGTAAACAAAACCTCGGCAGAGAGATTTGATCTCCCTTTGATTCGCCGAAAGGTAAACGGCAAGGATCAAAACAAGACCTATCTTGGCGAACTCCGAAGGTTGCAGTCGCAAAGGACCGAGACCGAGCCAGCGCTGAGCTCCATTCACCTTGACCCCGAATCCCGGAACTAAAACCAGTACCAATGCCAGAGCACAGATACCGTAGAGTAACCAAGCCCGCTTGCGAAGCCATTCCAGATTGACGAAGGCCGAGACACCCCCTGCCACGATCGAGAGTCCCAACCAAATTGCTTGTTTGGAGACCAAGGCGTACGGACCGCTCTTGGTTACGGCGCCCGCACTGAATAGCATAACCAGCCCCAAAGTGGTAAGGGTCAAAGCTATGGTTATAACGAAGAGAGGAATGAAGGGGCCACCGCTCATAGGTGAACGTGTTACCGTAGCTTGCCCAACAATCATATTTTCCCGCCACCCAATTTCGACTTGTGCCTTATTCGTACAAGGAACTCATTCCTCGGGAGCATCCACCACGGGCGGTTTATCGTTTTTGAAGAAATCTTCCAGATTGGGATCGGGAGTAACCGGTGAAGGATCAACAGAGGGTGGAGCGGGATCAACTGGAGCAGGAACTATAGGAGTAGGTGAAGGAGTTGCCCCAGACACTGCGAGAACCTGGCCGACTCGAATACTGTTGGCGTTCGTCAGTCCGTTAAGCTCCATAAGTTTTGCCACTGTCGTGCCGTAAGTGACGGCGATACGAGAAAGGTTGTCGCCGGAACGAACCGTGTGATTATTCCCTCCTAATGAAGGGACTGGGACAGGAACGGGCGTAGGTGCACTTGGAGTTGATCCACCACCGGGTATTACCAGAGTTTGACCGATCTGGAGAGTGTCTCCGGTCAGTCCGTTAGCACTCCGAACAGCCTGAATGGTTACACCGTGGATAGAAGCAATTCGAGTGAGATTATCGCCTTTCTTCACGACATAGGAAGTGGACCCAGGAGAAACAACCGTGGGATCCGGTCCGGATGGTGAACCTGGGACTTCGGTAACAGGAGTTCCAGCGCCAGGAACTAGAACTTCCTGTCCGATACTCAGTGAGGCGTTTTTGTTAAGTCCCGGGTTTGCCCCGAGAAGAGCATTCAAGGAGACGTTGTTCTTGCGGGCAATTCCCCAGAGTGTGTCTCCTTTGACAATTTTGTATACGCCCACACCTTCGGGACGAAGACCAACCCCGGTGGAGGTGTCAGTATCCCCTGTCCCGGGATTAACGATTCCTTCCGTCCCGCCGGGAACAATCAATTCGCCCGGATCGGGTCGAGTAGGAGAAAACCGTCCATCCGGAGGTGTCCCGGTCACCGGCTCACTTGGCGGATCCTCAGTTCCCGTACCTGCGTTGAAGGCAGGATCCACTCCGTTTTCCGGAGGAGAAGCTTCCGTGGTTCCGTTTTGGTCTCCCTTGCCCTTCTTGAGGGTGTTGCAACTGGGTTGGAACATCACCAGAAGGATTACTCCCACGTGCAAAGACAATACAATTCCGAATATTTTAGTTAGTTTCATGGTACGGTTCTCCTATTTATAATCTCTCAAGCCTGCGCAAGTTGAGTACGCCTGCGCGCCTGATCATTCAATTGAAAAACATATCGAACGAAAGATTTTCCCCGTTCCGAGTAATCCGAATAATTGTCAAAACTGGCAAATCCCGGACTGAAAAGAATGTCAGTGGCTTCGCGCACGTCTTCAAAAGCCGCTTTAACGGCTAGTGCAAGTTCCCCGAATATCGGCGAGGGCAAGCCCAAGGAAGACAGTCGTTTGCCCAGTGAAGGCCCAGTCTCACCAATGAGGTAAGCTCTGGCTACAAGCTTGTGAAGCCGGTGTGCAAATGCCTCCTCATCGGCACCCTTGGATTGTCCGCCACCTATCCAGAAAGCTTTACCCGCGAAATGCCGGCACGCCGCCAATGCGGCAGAAAAATTCGTGGCCTTGGAATCGTTCCAAAAGGTCGCGTTGCCCACGGTTGCGACTTTCTCCAACCGATGCGGTTCGCCAACAAATTCGTCCAACACTTTAATCACGGACTCATCGCTTATTCCCTGCGAATCTGCAAAAGCCAACGCGAGAGCAAGATTTTCTCTCTGAGGAAAAGTAGCGAATGGAGAACTATCGGGAACGGAGACCCGATTCGCATCTTCCCTTGAAATTGTTTTTGGTTGGCAAGGCAAAGTCACTCCCATTTCGCGAACAGACTCAAGTACGGAAACGCCAGCCAGAAACGGACCACTCTCCAACCTGTCGACTAATTGACCTTTGGCCCGTATGTAAGACGACATATCGCCATGACGATCTAGATGATCCTCGGCGACGTTTGTCCAGATTACTGCATCTGGCCGTAAAAGTGTTAGATTCTCCGTCTGAAAAGAACTTAGTTCAAGCATGGCCGTAATCGAACTATCCCGCTTTTCGGCAACCAAGTCCGAAAACGAGTACCCTACGTTTCCCGTGGCCACGGCGGACCGGTTCGTTTCATTGAATAATTTCGCCAGAAAGCGAACCAAGGTGGTCTTACCGTTCGTGCCCGTCACCGCCACAATTTCACCTGGCCAAAAAGCAGAGGCGAAATCAGCTTCCCCAAATACCTTGATACCCGATTTTTTCGCGATTTCGACCCAAGAGTGATCCGGGGCGAACCCCGGGCTCACAACCGCGACCGAGCAAGCCTTTGCCTCCGTCCACCCGAAGGCTCGGCTTTGCTGGTCGAAGGTCGAGTATTCCCAATCCAATGAGCGTAGAAGGTTTTCCACTCCTCTACCGCTCACACCCGCGCCAAGAATTGCGACGGGTTTACGCCGCAAGTCGTGCCAATCCAAAGATAATTTGCTCACTCCGCTCATACTAACGTAGTTTCAGCGTGGCCAAACCCACGATGGCAAAGAGTAGTGAAAGAATCCAGAAACGGATTACCACCTTCGTTTCCTTCCACCCTTTCAGCTCGAAATGGTGGTGAATGGGAGCCATTCGAAAGATTCGATTGCCCGTCAACTTGAAAGAAGCCACTTGCAGTATGACCGACCCCGCCTCGATAACGAAGATTCCGCCTACGATGACCAAGGTGAAGGGTTGATGAATCATCAATGCGATTATCCCCACAAGTCCTCCAATGGCCAGAGACCCCGTATCCCCCATGAACACTTCCGCCGGAGGTGCGTTGTACCAAAGAAAGGCTAGGCAACCGCCAAGTAATGCGGCGCAGATTACGGTCAGTTCGCCCGTTCCGGGAACCATGCTGATGAGGAGGTATTCGGAAATGATCGAGTTTCCGGAGGCATAAGCCATGAGTCCGTACGCCAAAGCCACGGTAACTGTACAGCCTATTGCCAGTCCATCCAGTCCATCGGTAAGGTTGATGGCGTTGCTCGAGCCACAAAGTGTAAAAAAGAACAATACGAAAATGGCTGTCAAAGGCATCGTCTGCCACAAGACTTCCTTGTAAAACGGAACCCACAGTTGAGACATTTTCAGAGCGCTTCCCGAGGCATTGCCCTTGATACCGGTAAGCATTTCGCCAACAGGACCAATCAAAAGATACATAGCTACCGCAACTGCGATTAGTTGTCCCAGAAGTTTCATTTTCCCCGGCAACCCCTTGCTGTTTCTCTTCGCGACTTTTAAATAATCGTCTGAAAACCCTACTACCGTGAGCAAAGCATAAACCACCAACGCCGTAACCACGTAAACGTTCGGGTCGGCCCAAAGCAAA
>JABHOU010000349.1 GCA_018695085.1 Opitutia bacterium
CGGCGGAGTCAGGCCGAGAAGGCGTTGCATCAAGTCGTAGGCCTCGCAGATCATCTGCATGTCTCCGTACTCTATGCCATTATGAACCATCTTTACATAATGGCCGGCACCGTTTGGGCCAATATAGGCGGAGCAGGGGAAACCGCCTTCAATCGGTTTTCCCGGTTCAGCTCCCTCAAGAGGCTTTCCATTCTCAGGATCAACTTTTGCGGCGATTGACTTCCAAATGGGTTCGAGTTTCTCCCATGCCTCCAAATCGCCTCCCGGCATCAGAGATGGCCCGAAACGAGCCCCCTCTTCACCGCCGCTAACTCCTGAGCCTACGAAATGAAAGCCTTTCCCCTTTAGCTCTTTTTCGCGACGGATCGTATCGGTCCACTTGGCATTACCTCCATCAATAATAATGTCTCCTTTGTCCAAGTGCGGAAGAAGAGAATTTATTACCGCATCAGTTGGCTCTCCTGCCTTCACTAAAATAATTATTTTTCTGGGTCGCTGAATCGATGATACAAAATCTTCAAGTGCTTCGCAACCAACTAGCCCCCCGGGAGTATCTGGATTGCTTCCCACAAAGTCTTTTGTCTTGGATGAGGTTCGATTGTAAACTGAGATACGAAAGCCGTGATCGGCGATGTTGAGAGCAAGATTTTGTCCCATGACCGCCAAGCCTATGAGACCGATTTCTGAAAGATTATCGTTCATGATATTTAAATTACATAGGGAACTGTTCCAGCTAGTTCTTGGATGGTTGAGTTTTCAATTGCCTCAATTGACGCATCGATAGAATTCTTTCAAGAACCAATAAAAAATTTCTTCGGTATCTTATCCAGTTGGTTGGGCAACGGTATACTTTTTTTCAAGTATTCTGACCTGATTTAGCTGATCTCCAATCATGCCATACAGAAAGAGGGACAACTGTTTCGGAGATCATGTTCTAAGTGTTTCATCAACTGGTCACTTATTATTTGATCTCTAATTTTTGCAACAGACTGTAAATGTCCTTTCGTTCTTATGTGTTGCCATCCGATTTGAGCAACTTAGATAGGGCATTCCCTTTTTTAATTCCCTGAAGCCTGCCATTCGTGACCGTTTCTAATGAGAAGTTTGTCTGCATCGAGTGGCCCCCATGTCCCAGCCGCATAGGTGCCAAGACCTTTGGCTCCGCTTTCAGCCCAGTGCTCAAGCACGGGTGTAAGGAGACTCCAAGAAGTTTCCGTTTCATCTCCTCGAATAAAGAGAGTTCCATCCCCGTTCATGGCATCGAGGATGAGGCGCTCGTATGCCTCCGGAGTATCAGAACCGAAGGTGGTGTCATAACCAAAGGAAAGTTCGACGGGTTGGAGTTGAGTCGCCAATCCTGGTTTTTTCGAATTTAGTGTCAGAGTAACGCCTTCGTTTGGTTGAATACGTATAACTAGAGAATTAGGAGATATGTCAAAACGGTCTCCCTCGCCAAAGAGAATTGCGGGTGGTCGACTAAATTGAACAGTAATTTCGCTGGCTTTGCACGACATGCACTTACCCGAACGGAGATAGAACGGAACACCTTTCCATCGCCAATTATCAAGATACAAACGAATCGCCGTGTAGGTTTCGGTAGAGGAGTCTCCGGGGATACCTTCTTCCTGTAGGTAGCCGATTGCTTTTTCGCCTCCCACCAAGCCTTCCTTGTAGAGTGCGCGAACGACATCAGTATCATCTCCGTCGAGCTCGAGTGGGCGAATCGCTCTGAGAGCCTTAACTTTTTCGTCTCTAATCGCTTCAGGATCTAGAGAAGAGGGCGGTTCCATCGCGGTAAGAGCAAGCAATTGCATGACATGGTTTTGAACCATGTCTCTTAATGCGCCGCTACGGTCATAATACCCTCCTCGCGATCCAACGCCTATGGTCTCAGCCACAGTGACTTGAACGCAGGAAACATAACGACGGTTCCAGATCGGCTCAAAAATGGAGTTTGCAAAGCGCTGAACGAGAAGACTCTGCACGGTTTCCTTTCCAAGATAGTGGTCGATGCGGTATACTTGGGACTCGTCAAACCTACGATTTATAATCGCATTGAGTTCTCGTGCGGAAGAAAGGTCACGACCAAATGGTTTTTCGATTACTACCTTTGAGGAGGCCGGAGTTTGCCTATGGCGACGAGCCAAACCTGAATTCCCAAGGTTCTCTAGGATAGGCTTAAAAACACTTGGCGGAGTTGAAATATAAAATAGGCACTGCGTCTCGATACCGATCGAATTCTCGATTTTGCCGATGCGTTTGCTAAGTCGATCGAAGGAGTCCGGGTCATCGTAAGGACCTGCATGGTAGTGTAGATTACCAGACATGGGTTCCCAAATCTCTTCATTGAGAGGTCGGCGCGAATGCTTCCCAATTGCATCTCCCATACTCTGGCGAAAAGCTTCGTCGGACATTTCACTTCGCCCATATCCGATAAGGTGAAAATGCTCAGAGAGCAAATCGTCAAATCCAAGATTGTAAAGTCCAGGCAAAAGCTTGCGGGCGGTGAGATCACCCGATGCACCGAAAATAACAATAATAGTCGGTGGAGCGTTACGACTCGAATCCCGTTTTTGGCGAGTAGAAGATAATTCTTGTGACATAAATTTTAAGATTAACAGGTATCTAATGAAATCGAGGGGGGAACAAGGCAATGTTTTCGTGGTGAAAAATTTCTGGCTTGCCTTTGGTGCCGACAGGTAAATCAACTTCCATTACATCTAAACGGAAATGCTCGGGCCTTTGCTTGCGTTGATTGAGATAACTCTTGCAGGCCCTTAGAAGCACTCTTCTTTTACGAGGAGACAGGCTATCGTAACCGGAAACAAGAGAAGAGATCGAACGAGCTCGTACCTCTACGAAAACCAGCACCTCCTTGTCTTTGCAGATTAAGTCGATTTCATCTCTTCGGTCCATGGGATTACGCCAGTTTGCAATCAGAACATAGTAGCCTTTGCCCTTCAGGAATCTACGAGAAAGCCACTCTCCGTAGCGACCTCGTTCAGCTCGGTTCGCATCGCTCGACAGACCCCAAAACTGCCAGTGTATAGGATCGAACAATCGTCGCAGATGAGTTAGGTCCAAGCAAAATTTCAGCGCCATTCGTGTTTGGGGTATCGACCTGCAAGCTCATTCTTAATCGTCTCATACGAATCTTTCCAAAAGGCGGAAAGGTCACGAGTCACTTGAACGGGTCTGCGGTTGGGAGCCAATAACTCGACTCGCAAAAGATAGCTTCCACCTGCAATGGTTGGGGTGCCGTCGAGATCGTACAAGTCTTGGACGGTGGCGGCGAGGGTAACTTCGCCATCCTCGTCGAAGCGAAGTCGAGCGGGGCTTTTCCTCGCGGGAAGATTGATCTCCTCCGGAACAAGTTGATCCAAAGCGGCTCGTTGTTCACTAGTCAACCATTCGCACAGAAAGGGAAAGACATCCTTGTTGCGAATAGAACGCCAACTTTTTTCTCCGAGGCAAAACTGTTCAAGTACAAGGCGACGGGCGGCATCGTCGATAGGCTCAATTTCAAGCTCAGGACATTGGGTGGCGGCAAAGTTTACGCGGGCTACAAAACGATCGCATGCGACATTCCAATGCTTTAGCCGCAAACGCCCTGACAAGACTTCAGCAGCAAGAACGTGAGCAGCATCCTCGGAAGTGGGTTCCCCCGAGATTTCCTCCGAGATAACGAGATCGCGAAACTTTTTAATCCGTCGGCATACGACAATTCGGGATTCTTCGTCGAAATGGGTTTCCACTCGGTGTGAAAAACTTTTGGGAAATATTTCTTCGAGCCATTCCTCGCGGATCTCCGTGGCGAGACTCAAAACGAGGCCCACGTTTCCGCGCATTTCAATTTCATCTAATTCCGCGGCAACAAGGAGATCGGCATCGCGGGCGGTGCTCTGCCGACGAAGTTCGGCATTTTTTCCATTTGAAAGAGCATACACGAGCATCCCTGAGTTGCGACGCTTGCCGATATGATCGGGAAAAGCACACAATAGGCATTTAGCCAAGTCTGCAGGAGAACATGATAGATCGTTATCGTTATTTATGCCGGCAAGAGAAAGATAACGTGCAGAAAGGCGGGAGGCATCTCGGCAACGGCCTGCATGGATGCCGATATCTCGACAGAGCGAAGGATCGAAGTTTCGTTCAGCTGCTAAACTCCAAGCACGCAGCACACGAAAAAAATCGGTGGCGATTTCACCTTGGTCGGCATCTAAAAGATCTTCCCGCTCTCTCTCGAGACGCTTGTCGCGCAAAGGTAGCAAAATCGGACGATCCTGACTTAGAGCCAAGGCAAGGGCAACGGCAGGAAGACAATCTCGAGTTCGAGCTTCGAGTAGTGCTCGGGCATGACGTGGATGCAGAGGGAAAGCAGCCATTTCTCTCCCTCGGTTCGTCAGGGATCCATCACTGTCTAGAGCTCCGAGATCAGCCAGTAGACTTTGGGCTTTTTCGAGAGCTAACTCTGTGGGTTGCTCAAACCAACAAACTGTTGAAAGTTCTTGGCCAGCGGCCAATAAACTCAGCATAGTTTCGGCAAAATCCAAACGGCGAACCTCAGGAATTTCCGCCGTAAGTCGGCTTTCGTGCTCCTTTTCGCCCCAAAGCCTCAAGCAAAATCCTGGAG
>JABHOU010000366.1 GCA_018695085.1 Opitutia bacterium
GGACGGCGAATACCTCCTCAGAATCACCGACCACTTGGGCAAGGGAAGCCCCAAACACGTTTACCGGATAGAGACGGAAGCGTTTGCTCCCGAGGTGCTCGCCACCATCCCCCAATTCCGTAACCGGGATACTCAAACCAGACAGATGTTGCCCATCGCCCGAGGGAACCAAGTGGCCACCGCACTCAACATCTCTCGCAAGAGCTTCACCGGTGACATCCAATTTCTAGCCAAAAACCTTCCGGCAGGCGTAACCATGGAAGCCCCCACGGTAAACACTAACTTCACAAGCTCACCTATTCTGTTGCGGGCCGCCCCCGACGCTCCTTTGGCCAACTCGCTTGTTGACCTCCGCCTCAAGTACGAAAACCCAGAGAAAAAACAGCTTGTGGAAGGAAACTTCGTCCAGAACGTCGCTTTGGTTTACGGTCCGCCCAACAATAGGACCTATTACGATACAAAGGTCGACCGTCTCGCAGTGGCAGTCGTAGAACCCCTGCCCTACAAGGTCAAGCTTCACCAACCTGTCTGCCCTATCGTCAAGAGCGGATCGCTCAACTTGAAGGTCGAAATCATCAGGGATGCAAATTTCACCAAGGCAGTGACCGTCCGTATTCTTACGCGCCCTCCTGGTATCGGAGCGAAGAGTTCATTAACCATAGCCACCGGCAAAAGCGTAGGATACTACCCTCTTACAGCCAGTGGTGGTGCTGCCGTTGGCGTTTGGAAGATTGGAGTACAAGCTGAAACATCTGCTCCCGGCGGTGGCATTTGGCGCTCCGCTTCGGATTTCATCGACTTGAAGATCGAGGAACCTTACCTGTCTATGAAACTCAATTTGACTGCCGTTCAACGCGGGCAAGAAGGCGAAATGCTTTGCGACCTGAGCGTTAAAAGGCCATTCGCAGGAAAGGCTACCGCTGAGCTCAAAGGACTTCCACCGTTTTCCGCTACTACCAAGGTCGAGTTCGACTCCAATGCCTCGCAAATCAGTTTCCCCATACAGACCGAAGACAAATCCAGAGCCGGTTTGACCAAGAACCTTTTCTGCTACGTTAAGATTCCCTACTCGGGTGAACTGATTTCTCACTCAGTTGGCCAAGGTGGACAAATCCGCTTGGACAATCCTCCGCCAAAGCCGAAGGCACCTGCAAAAACAAAACCCAAGGCTGTCGCAAAAGCCCCGACCAAACCAGCGAAGAAAAAACCGCTTAGCCGGCTTGAGCAACTTAGATTGGCCGCTCAAGGAGGCGCGAACTAAATAAGGCATGAGAATTTTCTGCATATTTTTCCTTTTCTCCGGGGCGATTGCATGGAGTGCCGAAGAGGTACCCAAGCCTCCGATCAAAACCGAACCGACTCCCGCCACAACCGAGGCCAAACCAGAGGTAGGTCCTCCTCCTGCCCTAACGAAACCGGCAATACCCCCCGCTCAAGCACCTGCACCAAAACCAACTGCAGAAAAGGTCGTCCAATCGAGCGCTCCCCCACCCCCGCCCGTGATTGCCCCGGACTTTCACCGGGAAGTACGTCCCATCTTGGAAGCAGCATGTATCCAATGCCATGGGATCGAGAAGCAAAAGGGAAAACTTCGTCTGGACACCCTTCATTTTGCAAGGAAAGGAGGGGATTCAGGCCCTTCACTCGTACCCAATGATCCCGCAAACAGCCTCCTGCTCGAAAGAGTAAACCTCCCTGCCGACGACGATGACGTCATGCCCCCTAAGAACGGTCCTCTGACCGGTTCTCAGAAAGACATTTTGACGAGATGGATTAAAACAGGAGGGAAATGGCCTGTCGGATCCCAACTTCACCCTCGGTCCGAACGTGAATTGGCCTTGAGAAAAAAAGCGGTGGCAAAAAAATTAATCCAGATCGAGGCTTATCCCTCGAAAATTCTTTTGCAAACAGAGGAGGACTTCAACTCCATCGTGGTGCAAGCCAAATACGGTGACGACGTTACACGGGACGTCACCCGAGAATCATCCTTTTCTCTCAGTCAAGCCGGAGTAGTTGAGTGGAAAGACATGATTCTTCACCCCTTGAAGGACGGTAAAACCGAACTGAAAATAACTTTTCAAGGACTGTCCAAAACTATTCCCGTCGAAGTCAAAGGGGCTGCGACCGAGAGACCGGTAAGTTTCAAACTCGACGTCATGCCCATATTCATGAAAGCGGGTTGCAACACTGGTTCCTGTCATGGATCCGCAAGGGGGCAGGACCGATTTATGCTTTCGCTCTTTGGCTACGATCCGAAAGGAGACCATTACAGAATTACCCGAGAAGAAGGCACCCGTCGTATCAACTTGGCCATCCCCGAGGAAAGCCTGCTTGTGGAAAAAGCAATCGAGGCAGTCCCGCATACAGGCAGAAAACTTTTTGAGAAGGAAAGCAAACACTGGAAAACCCTTGTGGGATGGCTGAGCGATGGAGCCCCCAAGGATCCCGAGGACATTGCCAAGCCGGAAAGGATTGAACTGTTCCCCCCTTCCGCCTTGCTTGAGGGTGCAGGCTCCTCCCAACAAATGACCGTGCTTGCTCATTACTCCGACGGCACCACCCGAGACGTCACCCCATTGACTGTCTTTCAATCCAGCAACGAGGTTTCGGCCCCCGTCGACAAGAAGGGATTGGTGACTGCTGAGAAAAGAGGAGAGTCCTTCGTCATGGCCCGATTCAATGTGTTTACAGTGGGCGTTCAGGTAGTCGTTATCCCTGAGGGTCTCAAGTATGAACGTCCCTCATTGGCGGCAAACAACTACGTCGACTCTCTCGTGCACGACAAACTTCACAAACTTCGCATCACTCCATCGGATCTGTGTACGGACGAGGTTTTCGTACGTCGTGTAAATCTCGATATCACGGGAACCCTACCAGACAAGGAAACCTTTGAGGGCTTCATTGCCGACTCCTCTCCGGACAAGCGCTCGAAGCTGATTGACCGTCTGCTTGAACGCAAGGAATTCACCGAGATGTGGGTAATGAAATTTGCCGAACTCCTGCAGATCCAAACAGATGACAACCAAGGCATGAGCTACAAGGCAACCTTGCTCTATTTCAACTGGCTGAAGGATAAGATCGCAAACAACGTTCCTATGGATCAAATCGTCCGGGAATTACTGACCTCTACCGGAGGAACTTTCGTCACTCCCTCAACCAACTACTATCAGGTTGAACGGGATGGCCTTAAGATAACCGAAAACGTTGCCCAAGTGTTCATGGGCATGCGCTTACAATGCGCCCAGTGCCACAACCACCCCTTCGACCAGTGGACGCAGGACGATTATTATTCCTTCTCCTCTTTCTTCAGTCAGATTGGGCGAAAAAGGGCGGCCGATCCTCGTGAATCAATCATCTACAACCGCAAGAGCGGCGAAATCAATCACCCCGTTCACAAAAAACCCATGCCACCGAAATTCCTTGGTGGCGA
>JABHOU010000370.1 GCA_018695085.1 Opitutia bacterium
CCGGGAAAGCTCTGGGAAAAACCACGGAGGTCGAGTTTAACTTGAGCGAAATCCGCCTTGGGCAAGTTCTCCAGCTTGGATTGAGGCTGTATCGAAGTCCCCGCAGACATTTTTTCCTCCAGCTTTATGTTTTCTCGTGCCCTACGATAATGAGAAAGAGCATGTTTGAAAAGAACCTCGGCCCTATCGCTATCATCCATGTCTTCCACGCGAATTATGCGGCCATAAAACTTGATGGCTCCATCGTAATCCTCGGCGTCTAGATAAGTTGCGGCAATTTCGACCATCGCTTGCTTTGCAACGGCATCGTGGCGAGTTTGGCGAGAAGAGTAATCTTTGTCGGGATTATCGGAAGGAACCTCCGCCAAAACCATGGTGGAGTTCATGGCATCGTAGAACTTGTTGTTGGCCATTTGATGTGCTCCTAATTTCCGATAAATTTTCCCTAGGCGGAAATGAGTCTCGGGAATCGTAGGAGCACCGCGCTTGACACCTCGGACCCAAGCGCCGCTGTCTCCAAGGTCGGATCGCAGTTCGGAAATCCCCGGAGCCGACATGTATTCCTCAAAGGGATATTTCTCGTCGGAAGCGAATTCTTCAAGAAAGCGCTCATAGGTTTTTGCCGCATCCACCCATGCACCGTTGCGTTCGTGCATACGTAGGAGCGAAATTAATATGTCGCGGCGATAGCGCTTGTAGTTAGGAAGATTAAGGCGACCAAGAACACGATTACAGTAAGCAGTGGCTTTAAAGACGGAACGCGTGACATAAGGATTACCAGTGCCGCCCGAGGCCTTTTTCGTTTCCGATATGGCCTCTTCGATTTTGTGTTGCAGCTCCTCGTCCACTTCGTCGCCAAGCACTAAGTAGGGTTCCTCGTCGACTTCCGGTTTTGGTAGAGCATCCTGCTCCTCCTGCTCATAGAGATTAGATGTTTCCATGATTTTGTCGCCGGATTCAACACCTGACGGAGATGAGTTTGGTTCCGAGGCAAGCAATGATGAATCGGAAAGGTCGGGCTTTTCGCCAGGATCACGCAGGAGCCTGGCTTTGTTCGGTTCACCAAAAGGGTCGACCCGTTCGAGAAGCTGCTCCAAGGTGAAGTCCTGAAAATCCCCGGAGGATGATCCGGTTCCGCTTCCGGTTACGCCTGCACTGGTTGTGGCCGGATCAGGTTCATTGATGAGATTGGAAGGTTTCAATGCCTTTTCATAGCGGAAAGAACCAGCGTCTGGATCGTTTGGTTGGGAACGAGGAGGTGAAGCCAAAGGAGCAACCCTGCCAGGATATGGCGATGGTTGGGGCGGAACGGGGGAGGGCTGAACAACCGAACTTCGATCAAAGCCTTGTATGAGCTTGTCTACGTCCTTAAGCACTTCGTCGATCGGCTGCATGGCAGGGGGATTTTGCCCATACAAAGAAACGCCGAAGCAGATTAGAAGGAAATGAAAAAAATTAAATGGAGTCTTCATCGTGTGCATCGTGGAGAATTAATTATTGCCTCGGCGTTCTAATATACTTGGCTTCCGATCTGATTTCAAGGTTTGCGGGAGCCGCGGAATAAGGAGGAATGAAAGGGAGAAAGCCCTGAATCCCAACCGAACTTTTGATTTGTTCTCGCTCGAGTGCATCGATCAGATCGTCCGTCGAAGGCTCGCGGTTAGCGGGGACGTCAAAAGGGTCCGATGGAGGCAAGACTACGGGGGGCGTCACGACAACGGGAGGAGCTACAATGGGGAAGGTAGACTTGGGCACCTCAACAGATGACACCTCGGTAGTGCTAGCTGGCGGAGCAACTATGGTCGCATTGGATTCACTCGCATTGGATTCAATCGAAAGGACGGGGAGGAAAAGTAGGTTGTACCGATCGGCAGGGATGGGATTCGGCACTCGGAGGGCAAGAGCCGGTGGACGGAAAAACTTGAGGTAACCGTCTTGCTTCGGTTCAGGTGCGTCGAATCGCTTGAGGATAGCCCCGGAGGCCGAAAAAGCGACCATCAGCAGGAACAGGGCGAACACGCGCGGAATAAAGTTTGAATAGTTCATAAATGACATGAATTTGGAATGAGTACTTTAAACAATCGACTGGATTTGTGAAAACTTTACTCTTTTTTTTCCATAGCATGCCTCCATTCTTCCGACAGGTCGGGTTGATTGGCTCGATGAACAGCCAAAAGGTCCTCCATGTGATGAATGTCCAAGGGATGGATACGATCATCCTCAAAACGGGTTGCATTGATTTCGAATGGGTTACCATAATTGAAGAGTCGCTCACTGGTCTGTGCC
>JABHOU010000248.1 GCA_018695085.1 Opitutia bacterium
CATGGATCAAAAAGCCGCCAATTTCGTCGGTGGGAAAACCAGGTACCCATCCCTGACCCTCGATGCCGACCGCGGGAACGAACACTCTCTGTCCTGGACTGGCAATGGAAACACCATACAACCCGTACGCAGCTTGGAAAAGCTCTACCAAATGCTTTTCCGCAAGGAGGATGACACCGTGCGAAAACAAACCGAAAGGGGTTTGACCGACAAGCGGTCGATTCTTGATTTGGCCAAGCGACAAGCCGAAGACTTCAAAAAGGGATTGGGCTATGCCGACTCCGAAAAGCTCGATCAATACTTCACTTCCGTCCGCGAATTCGAAAAACGAATCGAACAGTCAACCCTCTGGCTAGACAAAGAAAAACCGAATGTCGACTATTCCATTCCGAAACGAGTGGATTCCCTGACCCTGAAAGACCGAGCGCCTCTCTTTTACGATTTGATGGCCTTGGCTCTCCAAACTGATTCGACCCGCGTCATCAGTCTTGCCTTCACCAACCTGGGGAAAGAAAACGGGGGACTCCCCGGGGTGACGAGAGGATACCACACGCTTTCTCATCATGGTCAGGTACGGGACGCCATCGATGAACTCTCCATCATCGAGACCTTTCACGTTTCGCAATTCTCCCGCTTTCTCGGGAAACTCAAGGAAATCAAAGAGCCCAACGGAGCTACTTTGCTCGACAGCACCATGGCTCTCCTAGGCAGTGGCATGAGTAACGCCAACTCCCACAGCAACCGCGACTTGCCCGTCGTTTTGGCAGGAGGAGGATTTAAACACGGCGAACACAAGCACTACGCCCGCAAGGGAAAACATTCCACCCCACTCTGTAACCTTTACCTTTCCATGCTGCAAAACTTCGGACTGGAAGTCGACCGGTTCAACACCTCTTCCGGAACGCTCACGGGATTCGAGAAAAGAAGCTGAGCAAAAATGCCCAGACTTTTTTCAGCGCTGATCCTTGTCCTTTCGTTTCTCCTTTCGGGTGAACTTCAGTCCAAAGAACGGGCGCTCGACGAAGGGGTGCGTCAGTTCATTCAAACCTATTGCATCAAATGCCATGGCCCGGACGATGAGAAGGGTGACCGTGCTTTACACGAACTCGCGCTGAAGAAAAACGACGAATGGGTGATCAACCTTGCGGATCCCCAAAAGACCGATCTTCTTCATGACGTCCTAGATCAGTTGAACTTAGGTGAGATGCCGCCCAAAAAAGATGACGTCCGACAACCTAAATCGGCGGAGACCAAACGAACGATCGCCTGGCTGACCAAGATTCTGCTAGATTTTGAAGATGAAAAGGGTCCGAAAGATACCGTTCTGCGCAGATTGAATCGAAGGGAATACCGCAACACCATGCGTGACTTGCTCGGCTTGCAGGACCTACCCTTTGATTTCACCGAGAATTTCCCGACCGATGAAAACGAGCATGGCTTTACCAACATCGGAGACGCCTTGAATCTTTCCGATCAGCATCTCAACGCCTACTTGGCGGCAGCGGATCGATATTTGCGGATGGCTTTTCGCTTCGACGAGAAAGCGCCCTTCAAAAGCGAGGCCATCAAGCCCAAGGATTGGGGTTATCCAAACAGGCAGGAAAACACTCCCTGGATGTACAGAATTTACAAACCGGAAGCTTACCTCGATTTCTCGGCCGGAAAAAAACAAATTTCCGATCATTTTGATTTAGGAACCTTTCCTCATGACTGGTACAGGCGAACCAAAGGCATTCAAGTACCGGGCTACTACAAAATCATTTTAACCGCTGAGGCAGTGCGTCGATTGAGTCACCCTTATGACCCCAAGATGATCCCCACCGACCTGACTCCCCCCATGCAGCTTGCCCTTTTTGTCTCGAGAGGTAGCAAGGGAACGGCTTCCGACTCCGTAAAGTCCAGAACCAAGATCGGGCTCTGGGACCTGGGTGACCATAAGCCAAAAAAATACGAGGCAACCGTTTGGATGGATAAAGGAGACGTCCCCTTTCTCAATTGGGACAACGGGCCCGGGCCATCCGACTACTGGATGCGCGACATTTGCAAAAAATACCACACCGACATTGAGTTTCGCGGCAAACAGGGATTCCATGCCTGGCATGTGGTCGGCAAGGACTTGGTACCCGGGCGCATCGTTTCGGACGTATGGAAAGGGCCTGCCGTCCGGTTGCACGAGCTTAGGATCAACGGTCCTCTTCCCCTCACTTACAAAAGCAAGGCTCAGCAAGTCTTTCTGGACGGGGAACGCGATCTTTCGAAAGCAAACCTCGAATTGGCCTTCACCCATTTTGCCCGAAGAGCCTTTCGCCGACCCGTTTCCAAACCGGAAATCGAGCCTTACCTGGAGATCGAAAAACATGCCCAGCAAAAATTGGGTCGCAATCGTGAGGAAGCATTTTTCTTGGCCCTCAAGGCCATGTTGGTCTCACCCGACTTTATCTACCTCAAGGAAGAAAAAAGAGAGACGAACCGCTTGAACTCCTTCGAAATCGCCAATCGTCTTTCTTATTTTCTGTGGTCCTCTTTGCCTGACAATGAACTCTTTCTACAGGCGAAGAGAAACAGGTTGGAAGATCGCCTCGCACTCAAGAAACAAGTTGAGCGCCTTCTGAATGACCCGCGAAGCCAAGCTTTCGTCGAAGGGTTTGCCGAGTCCTGGCTTCGGCTCGACAAACTGGGCACCATGCCTCCCGCCTCGCTTAAGTTTCGGGAGTATTACCGATATGGATTACAGGATGCCATGCTTGAGGAAACTCGCCGGTTTCTTGATCATGCGATCAAGGAAAACATTCCCTTGACCGATTTCATTCACTCCGATTACGGGTTTCTCAACCAGGACCTCGCCCGTCATTACGGGATCAAAGGCATTGAAGGGATCCACTTGCGAAAAGTGTCTTTTCCCAAGGATAGCATACGGGGGGGATTGCTCGGGCAGGGAAGCATACTGACCCTGACAGCCAACGGAGTTGATACCTCACCGGTAATTCGAGGCATCTGGGTTTTGGAGAGTTTGCTTGGCACGCCACCCGCTCCTCCGCCCTCGGACGTAGAGCCCATCGATCCCGATGTAAGGGGAGCCAAGACGGTTAAGCAACTCCTCGAAAAGCATCGTTCCGTACAAGCCTGCGCCGATTGCCACGCAAAGATCGACCCTTATGGCTTCGCCTTGGAATACTTTGACCCCGTAGGTGGCTACCGCCCGACTTACTACCGCTCGAGGTTTTGGAGGAATTCAACCCAATCCACTAAGTTCTTCCCCTCCAAACCCATCGACGGATCCGCAACCTTGACTTCAGGAGAAAAGATTTATGGTCCGCGAACACTCAAAAAAGCTTTGCTGGGAAAGAGAAGCTTACTTGCCCGAAACATTACGGAAAAAATGATGACCTATGCTACCGGTCGCTCGATGAGCCTACGGGACGAGGAGGAAATTAAACAAATTGCCACAATAGCAAATCATTATGAAAGCGGCTTTCGCGACCTGATCTTGGAAATAGCAACAAGCAAAATTTTCACTCGTCGCTAAAAGATCAAAAGGGAATTATTAATTTGGGATTTCTCGATGAATGATATCGCGAAACCTTAATGCACAACTATCTTAGCTAGAAATCTACAATTTTCGTATCCATGATTTCTCATCCATCCGATCTAAAACCCTCCACTTCCTGGAATGAAACAACTTGGGCAAAAGCTAGGGAAGAAGATCTAACTGACCACTCATCATCTTCTCGCTTGTGCGTGGCAGCTTTGCTTCCATTTAATGAGGGTCAACCTGACTGGTCCAGCTTCGAACGCATGCTCCAATGGATGACTAAATGCGCCGATGCCTACGGAGTGGAAATCACTTTCGTACTAAATGCCGACACCGGATACGTATTTAATCTCTCGAACCAACTTTACGAGGAAGTAATCAATCGCTTCCGCTCCCTCTATCCCAAAGCTTGCTTCATCAGTGGGGTGACTGCGGTGGGGGCATCGCCAAGCGATTTTCAGGCATCCTGTTACCTTCCGCATTTAGAAATTGCCCAAGCTCACGGTCCTTGTGAGGTGATGATCATGACCTCGCAAGCTCTCAACGCCTTGGGACCCGAGAACAGAAAGGATGCTTATTTTGAAATTGCCGAAAAGATCGAAGTTCCCGCCTTGGTCCATGCCCTTGAGCCCGCATTCGTTCCTTGGGCCACTCCCTTCGAACCCTGGTTACTTCACCAACTGGCGGGCCATGAGAAATTCGTCGGGGGAAAAATTTCCACACTCGACGAACCGCACTTCTTGTATTGGGCATCCATGTGTCGTGATCTCGGTTTGGATTTCGTTCCCCACAGCGGAGACGATTTCGGAATCGCCTCGGCTATTCGCATGGGTCTACCTCTTCTGATTGGAGCAGGAGTGTCCGCATGCCCGCTCATTTGCGCAGCCAAAAAATATTGGAAAAAGGAGGACTTTGATTCCCGAGTCTACAAATTGTTTGAAGCCTTACAATCTCTCGAGGACTCGGTCTTCCGGCTTGATGACAAGGGAAGCGCCGCAGGCTACAAGCACAGCACCGCTGAGATTCTCAAGATGTTGGACATTATTGATTCCGCTGAGATTCATCCTGCCTGTCCGGATTTACGTTCAGGGGACGAACAAGCCCGCATGCGAGAAGCTTTGATCCGCCCGATGCGTATAGCGAACCGTATGGAAATTCCTCATTATCAATTTAAATCATGAAAACCAAAACCCACGCCCTTCTGCTTTCACAGCTTGTCCTATCCCTTGCATACGCGGAGGTCGACAAGGAGGCCCTGCCAAATGTCGAAGACGGGTTCGATATAAATTTCTTCGTCAAGGAGCCTCACATCATTAACCCGTCTTCCTTGTGTTTCGACAAATTAGGCCGTCTTTACGTCGGAGCGGGTCCACAATACCGCGCCCCTAAGGAAGACTCGCCCACCGACTATATCAAGATCCTCATCGACGAGGATGGTGACGGTGAGGCGGAAACAGTTAAAACTTTCGCCGAAGGCTTTAACTGCATAGAGGCAATGGCTTGGAAAGGAGACGAATTATGGGTTGCCAACGCACCTGAGTTGACGGTCCTGCGTGATACGGATGGAGACGACGTCGCCGACGAGTACCAAGTCATTTACACGGGGATGAACAACTTGCGGCATAGCGTACACGGTCTCAATTGGGGGCCTGACGGTTGGCTTTACTTTAGCATAGGAAATACTTGGGTAAAACCAAACGCCCCAAAGCCAATACGAGACCTGCAAGGGATAAAGTCCGATGACACCACCGAATACCCGCTGACAAAAGTCTATACCAAGGAAACTTATCCCAAGAGCTACCACCCGATGAACAAGAGTGAAAAAGAAGGCGGTATCTTTCGCTGCCGTCCCGGAGGCTACGATCTCGAACTTTATGCCAGGGGTATGCGCAACCCATGGGACATTTGCATGGATAGCGGTTTCAACTGGTTGGGCACGGACAACGATCCGGGCAGACCGGGAGAACGTATTTTCATGCCAATTCGACATGGTCACTATTCCATGAAGCATCCGTGGAAATTCGA
>JABHOU010000266.1 GCA_018695085.1 Opitutia bacterium
CGGAAAGAGCAGTGGGCCGGAGCATCGAATTGCTCAACTCGACCGAGGATCCCGTTCAAGCGGTTCATTATCTTTACCACTTGCGGCACGCCAAGGAAGGTTGGAGTCCGGCTTTGCGTGAGGCCTACTTTCGCAAACTCGCGGAAGCCTCCGGTTACGTCGGGGATAGCAGGGGGTTGCCCACCAGCTTGAAGAGGATAAGCAAAGACGCTTTGGCCACCTTACCCGAAAGCGAGCGCAAAAAGCACCAAGTTTTGGCATCCGGAAAATCCAAGATGCCACCCTTGCCCGACCTTACGGGCAGGAAGTTCGTCCAAAATTGGAAACCGGCTGATTTCACGGCTGATCTTGAATTCAAGCCTTCCGCCAAAACAATTACGTCGGGTAAACAGGCGTTCACGGTCGCTCTTTGCAACCGATGTCATCGTTTTCAAGGTTCGGGTTATGCGGTGGGTCCCGACTTGACCGGCGTGGCCAACCGCCTTGGACGAAACGATCTTTTGCGGGCCATCCTCTTGCCTTCCGAATCGATCGCCCAGAATTACCGTAGCGACGTCCTTGCATTAACCGATGGTCGGAACTTGACTGGGCAAATCGTTCCGACCCTGGATTACCGGGCACCTTTCCTTTTGCTTGCCGAAAATCCTCTCAATCCTGATCAAGCGGTCAAGATACCCAAAGTCGAGGTGCTCAAAAGAAAGCGTTCAGACTTGTCCATCATGCCTCCGGGTTTGTTGAACAACCTGAGCAAGCAGGAGGTTCTTGACCTTTTGGCTTACCTTGAGGGAAAGAGCAACTAGGCCAGGACTTCCTTCATCTCGCCGTTGCTGTCGGCGAAGGAATCTGCCTTTGCGCCCATGCTTTTCTGAATCGTTACGAAAAGATTGGCGAAGGGAACGTCGGATCCGAATTTGAGGTACTGCCCGTGTCCGTAGCCCATGTTTTTGCCACCAGCGAGAATGAGGGGATAGTTGTTGTTGTTATGAGTCTTGCTGTTGCTGCTCCCGTAAAGGATGCAGGTATTGTCGAGCACGCTGCCGTTGCCTTCCTTCATCTCGCTCAACCGTTTGATCAGGTAGGCCAGGCACTCGGTTTGATAAAGATCCCACTTCCCTTTGTTTTGGGCACCCGTTCCCTTGCCTGCGCCATGGGCGAGTCCGTGGGCATTATTGGCGAAACCAAGAAGGGAAGGGAACTTGTTAGCAATGGAAATGGCTCCGTGCATGCTGGCCAACTGGTAGGTGGCGAAACGCGTGGAGTCCGTCTGGAAGGCCAACGCGATCAAGTCGAGCATGGTGTAAATCAACTTGCCCGGGGTCTCGTTGTCGGCATCCAGCGTAAGTCCCTCGGCATTGACCTTGGGTTTGGGCACGTCGAGCCATTGAGCGGAGCGTTCGACGTCCTGTTCGATTTCACGAACCGAGGTGAGGTACTGGTCGAGCTTGTCCTGGTCGCTCTTGCCGAGTTTGCGCTGCAGAGTCTTAGCCTCGTCCAAGAGTAGATCGAGATGGCTACCCGTGCGGGTCAGCCCTTTTCTTTGCGCTTCGATAGAATCTCCCTTCAGGCCAAAGAGGCGCTCAAACACCAGAGCCGGGCGGTTCAGGGACGGAATGGGCAGACCGTTACTTGAATAAGAAAGGGTATTGGCCCGGGTGGGCAGTCCGGTTCCGCCGTCCGAGGAAAGAGTCAAGCTGGTGAAGCGCGTCTTGGCCCCGAGTCGATGAGTGCGGGCCATGAACTGATCGAGCGAAATTGAGTTTTTTAGCCCGGTAGCCCCGAGGCTCATTTCTTCTCCGGTAAGAAAGGTATCTCCACTGTCGTGTCCGCCGATTCTTCTAACCTTGGGGTGGGAGAGTCCACCCAAAACGGTGACCTGCTCGCGCCAAGGTTCGAGGGGTTGGAGGGATTTGTTAAAAGTGAAATCCTTCCCATCACCCTTGGGAAACCAGTGCCAATGGCCATATTCGCCATCCTGGTTAGGCAGACTCACCCCGTAGGGAAAATAGATCGAGCAGAACCTACGTGGAATGGATTTGGCAACCGGTGCGGCCAAGGATTCCATCCATGGTAGAGCAAGCGAAATGCCCGCTGCCTTGAGCATGGTCCTTCGATTCATTTGGAAAGTATTCTTGCTCACATGTTTAGATAATAATTTAATAATAAACGCATTAACGCGATAAAAAAGCTTCGCTTTGTACGATGTTTTTCATCAAGGCGGATAGGCGAAAGTCCTCCCTGGCAAAGCGCTCGCTCAACTCCTTGACCACGAGTTCGTCGCTCAGTTCGAGGGATCGTCCCAGGGCGAAAGTGAGCATTTTGGAAACTAGGGCATGGGCGAATTGCTCCCGCCTTTGATCGAGGAGATATTTCTTGAGATCCTCCAATCCATTAACCTTGTGGTTTCCGGGCAGGACGGTCTCGGTCGATATGGGTTTTTTCTTGTGGACTGTTTTTTCACGGAACAAACCAATGGCATCGTAGGACTCAAGCGCGATACCCCAAGGATCGATGCTGCGGTGACAATCCGCGCAGGCAACCTTGTTACGGTGAACCGCAAGTTGTTCGCGAACGGAAAGCTTTTCGAAGTTTTCCACGCTTTGTTCGATGCCGGGAACGTCGGGGGGCGGGGGGTTGGGGGGATCATGGAGCAGGCGTTCACGAATCCATACCGCCCGCTTGATAGGGTGGGAGTCCGTGCCGTCCGAGCCGGAGAGTTGAATCGATGCATGGCCCAGTACTCCGCCCGGTCTGTCCGTGCCCTTGAGGGAGACCCGCTCGAAACGCTGGGACCTCGGACCTTCCAGCCCGTAGTGCTTGGCCAGGGTGGCGTTGAGCATGGTGAAATCGGCATCGATGAACTGGAGAGCGGAAGACTCGCTGCGCAGGATTTCCCTGAAGAACGCACGTGTTTCCCCCATCATATCCGTTTTGAGAGAACTATCGAATTTCTCGTAGTATCGGGGATTGATTGCAACCCGATCAACCCCGTCCAGGTCGAACCACTGGGTGCTGAACTGATCGGCGAAACGATCCGACTTTTCGTCCGCGAGCATGCGGTCGAATTCCTTTTCGAGGATCTTCGAATCAAGTAAGCTTCCCTCGTCGGCGAGTGCGGAGAGTTTCTCATCCGGCATGGAACTCCAAAGGAAATAGGAAAGCCGGGAAGCAAGTTCGTGTGCATTGAGCGCCCTTGGCTTTTGGGCCTTGTGGGGTTCGCTCAGGTAGATGAAGTTGGATGAGGCTAAGGAAGCTGACAAGGTCTCCCGAAGGGCGAAGATGGCTGAATTCTCCTCTTCCCGTATCCTTTTGAAATGACCGACCCATTTGCCGAGCTCATCCTCGGACACGGGCCTTCGCCAGGCTCTGCGCAGGAAACGTCCGATCACGATCTTGGCAGTTCCGGGTAGGGAGAGATTCTCCCCATCATGAATGATTCTTCGGTGCTGAGATGACGGCCAGGATGGATAATCGTTGCGGACGAATTCGACCGACTCGATGATGATGCGGGAAAAGTCAGGATCCTCAGCGTAAACCTTGGATTTCTTTGTTCGGAACCTAGGAAGGGGCTTGCGGGATTGATGAAGGGCGATTTTTTCCGAAAGGGTCAACCAGTCAGGGTCGAGCAACCGGTAGTTTTTTCTGAGGTCCGCCAATTCATCCTTGTCGAGTGATTCAATCTCGCCCAGTTGCCTGGCGACCTTGACCAAGGCAATCACCTCCGCCCGTTCGGAAGAGCCATCGAGAGGTGGGGCCAACATCGAGGAAAGGGAGAACCTTGGTCTCCCAATGACGTGGAAGGCGTTCTTCTGCATGTAATCGAGTTCAACGGTGAAAACCGTTCCGTTTTCGTTTTCAACCGCTTCGGCAAATTCGAAAAGACAGGCGTGATCCTTGCCCACTTGGTTGTTCGGGCTCCAGCCCGTCATTTTCTTATCCGCGTCGATCGACGCTGCAGCGAAGAACTGTTCCTTTCCTTGTTTTAAGCTTACTTGCGGGTTGACCAGTTTGACCGGCTTGCCTTTTCCTTCCACACCCTTTGGCTTGACGAAGACGCGAAGATCGCTGAGGAGAAAATTTCCATTACCAGCCCGTCCAGGCCCTTTCTTCTTGAGGGAATTGTCGGTCAAGGCTTCGATCCGAATGGCCCGAACGACAGGCAGGTCCACCTCGGCCGTCACGACCCAACGATCATTCTTGGGGTTGGGTCCGGCAAGCAAAAAGGATCCGTCTTTCATTGCAACGAAGTTAGCGCCTTCAAGTGATTCCGGTTCGGCATTTCCCAGAATGCTCCAGACCGGTTCCTCGGTCTTTTTCTCAGCTGGATCCAGGAGCCACTTCTCGAACCGTCCAGGTAGTTTCTCCCGTTCGAAAAGTTCGCGCCGGGCAAGCAGTTGAGCTCTTTCCTTTTCCCATTTTTCAAGTTTCTTGCGGGTGTCCGCAGCATTGATCTCCTCGACGATTTCCTTGTTCTCTCCCGGAGGTGGGGGATGGCCGTCTTTGAGGACGTTTTGGAAGGTGATCACGCCGTTGAGCTTATCGAGAGGGACATGTGGTTCGGCACGGGGAAAAAAAGAAGCATGGGAAGAGAATTCGTAGTATTCTGGTTCAATGGAGGTGATAGGAATCTCTCCCAAGTCATCCATGACATTGAGGGTCAAGCCGGTTACAAAGTAGCCATAACGCCCAGAAAGAATGGGAGCAGGTTGACCGGGCTTACGGTCTGTTGATGCTTTCACCCGCACGGTCAGCCGACCATCCCGAGGTGGTTCTTGAAAGGAGCCGTGCCAATAATTGACCCGCCCGAGTCTCGCGGAGGAGTAGGCCAGGTAGCGGCTGTTTCCAGGTCCCCTTATTTTCCCCTTGTTCCAAACCACCTGGCTAGTTGAGGTTTCCGGCTTTCCTCCCTCCAGAAGAACGAAATCGAGGGCTTTTCGGGCCGCCTTGAGGTAGCTCTCGATTTGCACGGCCGAAGTTACTTGGCTGGCTCCGTTATTAAGAAAGCCATCCGGGGAAAGCGAGTCGTTGGGCAGTTCGTCCGAGTAGTCCATCTCGAAACCTAGCAGATCGGTCATGGTATTCTGGTACTCCGCACGGTTGAGACGACGCATGACGAGGGAACTCTCGGTTCCCTGCATTTTCTTGAAGGCTTCGGACAAGTTGTTGTCGATCCATTCGGTAAGAATCTTTCTATCTTCCGATGAGAGAGGCTCCTCCTCTTCCGGGGGCATCTCACCGAGCTTGACCTGATCGGAGGCGTCGTGCCAAGTCTCCGCCGCCGCCCGATCCTTAAGGAAATCGGTGGAAAGAGTATCGAAGCGCAACTTTCCCTTTTGCTTCTCCGGTCCATGGCACTTCACGCAATGAACATCGAGAATGGGTTTCA
>JABHOU010000385.1 GCA_018695085.1 Opitutia bacterium
CGATCCGATCCCGAAGCAGGCGACTGTAGATGTCCCAAGCTCGCTCTTGGCGACCTTCGCGTTCATAGACGTGAGGAAGAGGTAAGTACGCTCCCATAATATATAATGTAGTTAAATGAAGTTTAGAGAAAGTGCGAGGATCAATGTTTGTGATCGCCCTCTATTTCGCAAACTTTCTCCGTGCTTTTTCCGGCAATCAAGTCGATTGTCTTGTCGTGCAAGACGTCTCTTTGGAGTCGAGACAGGCGAGCTCGGTCGGCGGTCAACTCCTTGACGTAGGCTTGTGGGTCAACACGGCGCGACATGGCCTCGCGGGTGGCCGCTTGCGCCAAGTCCTCATTGGATACCTTCACTTCTTCCTTTTCAGCGATTCTTCCTAGGACGATGCCGATTTTTACGCGGGCTTGCCCGTTGGTTTGAGCCTGTTTCCAAAGTTCGTCGCGCTTGGACTCGATTTCGTCTCGCTCCACTCCCTGTTCCATCCCGCTTTGAGCCATCCCCTTGAAAATAGCGTTGGCTTCGTCTTCAACTGCCTTTTGGGGAAGGGGGAAATCTTCGGAGTCGAGCAGGTTCTGGGTGATCTGGTTTCGCTTGCCATTCAAGTTTTGGTGTTCCTTGCGTTGCTCCAAGTCCTTGCCGATCTTTTCCTTCAGTTCGTCTAAAGTCTCCACGCTGACGGCTTTCAGAAAGTCGGAACTGCTCGGATCAGGAGCATTCTTTTCGCGGACTTCATGAACCTCCAGCTCGAAGGAGACTGATTTTCCTGCAAGTGGTGGGATCTCGAAATCCTCGGGGAAATCTTCGGTCACCGTCTTCTTTTCCTCGACCTTCATGCCGATGAGTCCTTCCGCGATTGCCTTCACGCCCATTCCTTCCTCGGAGCCGGCTTCCTCCCAAGTGTTCGCCTGCTTGCCGTACATGGGCTTTTCGGGGACGACTTCGGCGACTGGTTTGCCGTCGAGGGAGCCTTCGTACGAGCACTTTACGTAATCACCTTGCTCAACAGGTCTTTCGACTATCTCGTAACTGGCTCTCTGCTCGCAAAGGTTGGTGAGCTCCTTTTCGACTTCCTCATCGGAAACGTCGGTCTTGTGGATGGACAATTCGTAACTTTCGTAATCGGGAAGCTCGAAGTCGGCCTCGACGTCCACGGTAACTTCGACCGTTACAGCATTGCCTGAGTCTACCTCTCCCGCATCCACCTTTAAAATCGAATGCACCCGCAGGTCGTCGCGTTCAAGTACAGCTTCGTAGGCGTCCGTGGACACTTGCCGCTTCAATTCCTCGTTCATTTGCTTGCCGAATCGGCTACGAATGACGTTCGGAGGCACTTTCCCCTTTCGAAAGCCCGGAATGTTGGCTTGGTTCGCAAAATCCTTGCATACCTTCTTTTCCTTTTCGGCCACTTCTTCGGCTTCGAAGGTGATGGTCGCAACCTTACGGGCGTCGCCCGCATCTTTCAGCTCAATTTTCACAATATGAATAGGTTCTTGTAATATTCTTCAATCAGTTGGGTAGATGTATAATCTTCAGCTTGGCTATCCTATTGGCAAGGGTAACGAACAACCAAATAAAAGACCTTACAATAAAAAGCGCGAAGCCTTGAAGGTCAATGCGATTCAGTATGCTGAACCTGCCTCGGAGGCGGAGGGAAAGGGGAGAGAGTGGCGGCACTCACCAACCCCGAAAAACCTTTGAGTTCGGCGATGGCCTTACGTATTCCCGGTGGGGAAATGTCCCTGAACTGCACGATCGGGTTGCCATTTTGGGAGTTTGTCCCGATCAGCTGAAACCTTTCCTCGTCCAGAACGGCATCCAGGTCGTCCGCCTGCACTCCCGACTTAAGTGTCACCTGAGCTTCCGATGCTCGAAAAAATCTCAATGTAGGTTCCTCCTCACTCGTGCCGTTACCTTCGCCTGTCGACTCCTCCACCAGAATAAACAACCTTTCCGACCGGAAAGAGCCCACCGATTCGAGCACCCAGTTCTTGACAGGGGAGGAATGCCCGGTGGCATTGCCTTCATAGTGCACCACGACTGCGTTCGAGAAACGCTCTCCAAGCTCAACCGGAACAGAAGGAAACGGCTTTCCGCCAACTGCCGTTCTCAGGGAGTCGAAGTTGCCCGGCAAATTCGACATTTGCTCGTTCTTTTTTTGCAACGCCACCCGCACCAGCAACGACGACACCGCCACGCCGATGCCCACACCGACCCAGATCGCCACCCGTCTTTCACTTTTCGATAATCCCATTTATCCCCCAACTAATGCCGGGTTAGCCATTCCGAGGAAAGGCTAAACAACTTGAGAAACTTGAACCTTTCTCCAGTCAGCAATATCCATCCACTAGCAAAAGATTGATCTCGCCTCTATATTCCTTCATCAAATGTCATCTCACTCATTTCCAGATTCCGCATAAACTCCATCATGGTTCTATCCACTACCGAAATTCGTGTCCGATACGCAGAAACCGACATGATGGGCGTAGTCTACCACGCCAACTACTTCACATGGTTCGAGGCAGCACGCATTCAATTGCTGGACGACCTTGGACTCCCTTATCGCGAACTGGACAAACGCGGTTACTTGCTTCCCGTATTGGAATGCGAAGCCAAATTCATCCTCCCCGCTCTATTCGACGATCGACTATTCGTTCAAGTGCGAATCGAAGAACTTCCCATCGCCCGCATAGAGGCCCTTTACGAGGTGAAGCGCGAAGAGGATATACTTGCCACCGGTCGCACCACGCACGCCTTCATGTCACCCGAGGGTAGAATTATCCGACCACCGGAGGAATTTACCGCTAAAGCTCTCGAGGCCTTCGGCAAAACCGAAGGGTAATACCGGGGCAATCCAACTAATCCATCCATTCGCTCGGGTGCAACTTGTCGGGGTCGGGGTCCTCGTTCTCGGCAAAGTAGATAGCCAGGCGCAGGTAGGGAAGTCGATATTCAGGAGCATCGGGCTTCTTTGCCCGTATGTCCTCCATCAAGGATTCCGCTGATCGCCCCTGCAATTGGTATAATTCGCGAATCCCGATGTCCAACAGGTCGCGGGCGGTTCGCACATCCATTCGGGGCACTCGCATTATTGGAGAAGCCAGCGCCTCCCGATCGACCTTCTTTTTCTTCTTTCGGGGGTTTTCGCCGCCAAAAAAAGCTTCCAGTGGTATAATGTCGTTTAACGCCATATGGTTTTCTTTCTTCTTCCGAATTCTCTCTGGTCGCAATCCAAAACGCTTAATACTCTTGCCGGGAACCACTTTTCGAGATGATGATGAAACTAGACCTGTTGCGGGTATAGTTTAGTGGTAAAACGCGAGCTTCCCAAGCTTGAGTCGAGGGTTCGATTCCCTCTACCCGCACCATCCCGGCAAACATCTGGGACACAGCTTGAATCCCCTATGCGGAATGAGTAAAGTAACAACATGTCCTCCAATGTCCGTGAATACTTACTGATGTCCTTTGCATCACTTCAGGAGGGGCGGGGGTTGCGACATCCGTCACGCGATTACCGTATGGACTTGTTGCCTTTTCCCGTAGCCAGCAAGGCTTCGCGGTATTCCGCCTTGATGATTCCCAATGTATTCTCTAAATTTAAATATTCGTTATATGGTTTGCTTTTTTAAGAGAGATCGAAAGGTCGTTCATGGATTGAAGAATAAGAAGCGTGGTTTTGCCTTGATTTTGGCTCTGGCGCTGATGAGCGTCACCTTCCTATTGGTCCTTTCGCTAATCTCTTACGTAATCGTCGAACTCCGCACGGCGGAAGCCAGAAAAGCGACCACGTTGTCTCGAGCCCATGCTAGGCTCGGACTTGCTGTCGCTGTCGGGGAATTACAGAAGCATGCGGGTCCTGATCAACGAGTAACCGCTACAGGGTCGATTCTGGACGACGACCCCTACACTCCGAAAGTGGACGGCGTCAATCATCCGCATTGGACAGGAGTATGGCGTCGCAATCCGTCGACTCCTTTGTATCCTTCGGGCCAAGACGGTGGCCAACCATGGGACGCACAGCCGGATTACGACTGGGACCCCCATCCGGAAGTGGAGCTCACTTGGCTGGTGAGTGGAAACCAGAACAAGAAGACCGA
>JABHOU010000066.1 GCA_018695085.1 Opitutia bacterium
AAAGGGGATCGCCTTCGAGACCTCATCCACTTGGTCGTTGATAGTGATATCTTTCTTTCCAAGTAATCGGTTGCTTCTCCCGGCACAACCTTTCACGAACGTATTCCAATGAAAATAGCCCTGCCCCACCTTCTCTCCGCGATCCTCTCCGTTTTGGTGCTCTCAATCACGACATCCCTCCAAGCAGTCGGAAAAAAGGGAAAGTTGCCAAAAATCGTCTTTATAATGGTGGACGACATGGGCTACCACGATCTCGGTTGTTATGGAAGCAAGACGATCCTAACTCCCAACATCGATCGTATGGCTAAGGAAGGACTTCGATTCACGGATTGTTATTCCGGAGACACAGTTTGCGCATCGGCCCGCAGCACTCTGATGACCGGTTACCATAAGGGTCACACCCCTGTTCGCGGCAACTCCGGAGGAATACCTCTTTTTCCAGAGGACGTAACCGTGGCCGAGATATTAAAAAAGGCAGGCTATGCCACGGGTGGTTTCGGCAAGTGGGGCCTAGGCAATCAAGGCCACGACGGAGCCGCCGAACGACAGGGGTTCGACCTTTTCTACGGCTACTACAACCAGTGGCATGCCCACACCTATTACACCCATCTCTTTCGCAACAGCAAGAAAGTCGAACTGAATGGTCGCTACACCCACCACGCGATCTACGACGAGACGATCAAGTTCATCAAGGACAACAAGGACGAACCTTTTTTTCTCTACTGCCCCTGGACTCCGCCACACGCCGCCTATCAGATCCCGAAGGACGAGCCCGCTTGGCAAACGTACAAGGACAAGCCCTGGGGAAAGGATGCCAAGGTAGCGGCTGCAATGGACACCATGATGGATCGACAAGTGGGTGAGATCACTGCATTGCTCAAGAAGCTTGGCATCTATGAGAACACCTTGATGTTCTTCACTTCCGACAACGGAGCCGCCAAGCGCTTTGACGGTATTCACAATTCATGCGGCGTCATGCAGGGACACAAAAGATCGCTAAACGAAGGTGGCATTCGTGTCCCGATGGTCGTTCGCTGGCCCGGTAAGATCAAGCCGGGCTCGGTCAGTGATCACCCTTGGTATTTCCCCGACGTCATGCCTACGCTCGCGGAAATCGCCGGCGTTTCCAAAGAAGTACCAAAGGATATTGACGGCATATCCGTACTTCCCACCCTGCTTGGCAAAGGGGAGCAAAAGCAACATGAATACATGTACTGGCAGTTTGGTGTGCGGGCCGCTCGTTCCGGAAAATGGAAGGGCATCGGAAAGGGAGGTCACCTGTACCTCTACGACCTGAGCAAGGACATGGCGGAGAAAAACGACGTATCCGCCAAGCACCCGGAAATTGCCGCCAAGTTCAAGCATTACATCACGGACGGCTACCGCGAACCCCGTAGCCAAAAAGACGACGGTAAATACACTGGCAAGGCAAAGAAGTGAAGCAATCGTTTACTCGACGATGAACATTTTCCGTTTTTTACAGAATTCCGTTTTGATGGTTGAGATCAGTGGATTACTGATTTTATTTTGTCACGGCGAGACACCGTACAAGCCAAAGTTGAGCGATGGGAAAAGCCCGGACTTTCATGACTTCCCCATGGGCGTGCTTTCCGCCACGGGGAGACTGCACGATTTGGAAAGAGAGATTGTGATACGTGACATAGGGAAGGCAGGCTATGCCGAACAGGGGGGATTGCGATCGGGTGACCGCATCATCTCGATTGAAGGAAAAATCTCGAAGCAAAGTTTTTCCATGTCAACCGATACGGGACTGGAAGGACCGCAAAACCTCTTAGGGAAAGCCCTGGAGGCGGCTTGCGCATCAAAGAACCAGATCCTCCACATGGAAGTTAAACGTAAGGAAAAAAAGATTTCACTAAAGATAAGGGTACCCTCGTCGCCTGCTTTTGCCTCCACCTTTCCCAAAAAATGTGCCAAGAGTCGAAAATACATCTCGGGGATAGTCGACCATCTGGTGGACATTCAGCGCGAAGACGGCAGTTGGAGGCCGGGAGTCGGTGGCGATGCCGACGTCTACACGGGAGCTTTCTGCGCATTGGCCGTTCTTTCCGCGGAAAAGGTGGAATACCTGCCAACAGTAAAGGGAGCTATCAATTTCATTAGCAAGAAGAGCATTGCCCAGATCAAGCCCGATGACCCAAAGGTCGGGCCCAAAAGCTGGCAGACCTCAACCAACGCAATTCTTTTGGCCGAATATCAATTGGCTACGGGAGACGACACCTTCTTTGAAGACCTAAAGAAATGTTGTGACCTGCTTGCGGGGCGTGTCTCCGAGAACGGCAGAATGGGACACGCCTATGAAGTACCATACGAACGAACGGGCCTAGTCATCATAAACGTACAAGCTCACCTAGCATGGGCACTTGCCGACAAGTGTAATTACAAGATCGATCGCAAGTCATGGGACCGATCGATGGTGGAGATCCGAAAGTCGATTGGTCCCAACACGGGCGCGCTTGGATACTCCTCTCGAGTTCCCGACTACCCCGACATCCCAGCCCGAACCGGAGCGATGGCAACCGCCCTGGCAATTACAGGTGAGGAACCCAAGATGGCCAAAGGTTTCGCAAACGCGTTGGTGAAATATCAAGCTCGCATGCGACACGCTCACTCAATGACTTCCATCGGCTTGATCTACGGCATGGCCGGTATCAAGTCGGTAGACCCAGAGGCTCATGGAGCGGTTATGAAAAAATGGATTCCTTATTTGGAACTTTCCCGAACATCAATCGGTACGGCGGCCTATTTCGGCAGTAAGAGAAACTATGCAGGCGATGCCTACCTCGGTTACCATCCCATCGGAAATGCCACCGTCGCTCTCATGCTTGCCAGTGCCGAGAACAAGCTCTTTATCCATGGCGGAACCAAGCGCAATTGGCTTAAAAAGTCCTCTGGACCAAACATCAAATGAAGAAAATCATAAGCTTTGTCTTTTTTCTCTCCCTATTTGGCTCCCTCCACTCAGCACCGAGCAAGCCGAATATTATATACATCGTGTCCGACGACCTCGGCTATGGTGATTTGGGCAGCTATGGCCAGAAGCAGGTTAAGACACCCCGATTGGACCGCATGGCCAAAGAAGGTCTACGCTTCACCGATCACTACGCCGGGCACACCGTGTGCCGACCGGCTCGCTTGGTGTTCCTTACGGGCAAACACACGGGACACACGGCGATCGCCGGCAACAACATGCATGTGCTTCCCAAGGAAACCAAAACAGTTACTTCGCTGCTCAAGGATGCGGGCTACGTGACGGGCGGAGTAGGAAAATGGGCTCTCGGAGACATCGGAACGAGCGGCCATCCGAATAACCAAGGCTTCGATTTCTTTTACGGCTACTTGGACCAAGGCGCCGCTCACGATTACTATCCCGAATTTCTTTTCCGGAACGATAAGGCAGAGCGCTTGCCCGGCAACGTGAACAGTGGGAAGAGGAACGTTTCGTCAAAGAAGGTAACCTACGCCCATACTCGGATCACCGAGGAGGCCCTTGCCTTTATCGAGCGCAACAAGGACAAGCCGTTCTACCTCAACCTGACTTGGACTATTCCTCACACCAACAACGAGGCAGGGCGCGTGGAAAAGAACGGGCAGGAAGTCCCCGACCACGGAATCTACAAGGACAAGGACTGGCCAGACCCAGAAAAGGGGTTCGCCGCCATGGTGACCTTAATGGACACGGACACAGGGAAAATCCTAGACCTGCTCAAGAAATTTGGAATCGCCGAGAACACTTTGGTGGTTTTCACTTCGGACAATGGCCCCCATCAGGAGGGTGGACACAAGGTGGATTTCTTCGATTCCAACGGAAAGCTCAAAGGACATAAGCGTTCGCTACATGATGGCGGCATTCGCGTGCCCATGATCGCTTGGTGGCCCAAAACGATTAAACCTGGCGTAAGTAATCACGCTTCCGCCTTTTGGGATTGGTTGCCAACTGCTTGTGAGCTCGGTGGAGCAGAAATGCCGGAAGGCATCGACGGGATTTCTTTTGCCCCTACCCTACTGGGCAACACGAATAAGCAAGTCCGGCACGATTATCTTTTCTGGAGATGGAGTCGCTTTCGAGCTGTGCGGATGAATGACTGGAAAGGTGTCCAAACCGATAAAACTTTAGCTCTCTATGACCTGAGCAAAGATATCGGAGAGGAAACCGACGTCGCCTCCGAGAACCCAAAGATTGCCAACCGCATCCGGAAGATCATTGCAGAGCTCGAATAGTTAATCCCCCCTCCCGGTAATTTTCAGAATGCAGGGGTCTGATCTTGCCCGTAGAATTCTCACCTCTAGTCTGTGACTATGAAACTGAAAGCTTTAGCTCTATTCCTTGCACTTAACGCCTCTTTTATCTGCCTCTCTTCTGCCGTGGAGAAGAAAGGCGAAAAAAAGTTCTATGATCCGGTCATCAAGACAGTCGAAGGTTGGACGATAGAATACGACCCGAAACTGCTGTCCGAGGAGAACAAGGCATTCGGTGAAGACGCTACCAAGGCACTGGCCAATCATCTTCAGCGTATCAAGTATATCCTCTCGAAGGAAAAGGTTGTGGTACTTCAGAAATTGCCGATCCGAATAGATCTCCAGCACGAACTGGGCAACATGCAGTACCATCCGGGTAAAAGATGGCTGATTAATAACGGCTACGACCCACGACTTGAAAAAAGAGTTCACATACCACGCGCTCACTCCCTGCTCAACCGTGGCACTTGGGCCAAGCACCCCTATGTAATTCTTCACGAATTAGCTCATGCCTACCACGATCAGATTCTGAGTTTCGACAACAAGGAGATCATTCAAGTATATCAAGCATCCGAGAAAAAGGGTCTTTACGAGCGAGTGCTCCTGTTCTCCGGTCGAAAGGTGAAGCATTACGCCCGAACCAATCACAAGGAATTCTTCGCAGAGATGACCGAGTCATACCTCGGAGTAAACGACTTCTATCCGTTCGTAAGAGCCGAGTTAAAGGAACACGATCCCATGACCTATGCACTCATGCAAAAAATTTGGGGCAAAATATAAAGCCACAGCCAAAACATACATGAATTCTTTGTTCAAACCCTACCTTTTTTTGCTTTTGTGGACCACCACAATGCTTTCAGCTGCCGATTTCCCCGGCAAGGAATCTCAATGGAAAGGTTACGCCTTGAACCAGTTCAACTTGGAAGGAGTGGGATGCAAGGTAGTAAGCCCCAAAAAGATTGCCCTAGGCAAGCCATGGATTTGGCGAGCTCGATTCTGGGGTCACCAACCACAAACTGATCTCGCGCTTCTCGAAAAAGGTTGGCACGTCGTCTATTGC